>DASWCI010000352.1:0-8657 GCA_036390195.1 Gemmatimonadaceae bacterium | reverse complement strand
TACGGGCAAGTACGATGGCTGCGTTCCGAACGGCGGACGCATCTCGCTCAAGCTGAATCAGGCGATGGTGGTACAGCAGTCGGTCTGATCCAAAGCGTTTTAGAAATAGAAAGGCGCGCTCTCTCGAGCGCGCCTTCTTTTTATTTGAGCAATTACAGCTTAGGCGCCGTAGTTCCGTGCGATTCGGCGCCCGTAGTAAATCCCGATTCCGGTTCCCACCATACTGACGATGAACGCCGTCGCAGTTCCGATCGTGGCGCCGAGTGCCCAACCAGCGTACCCACCGATTGTCGCGCCGATGAAGGAGAAGACCTTTCCCATAAAAAAAGGACGATCCGTTTGCTTCGATTGGTACGCCGAATCGCGGCAGCTCCAGGATTCCGGAAATGCTCCCAGATAAAAAGCTGCGCTGCTGTCGACTCCCCGCTTCGGTCCTCCAGATAGCAAGTGCGCGTCGCGTGCTCTACGCCGGGGTTGGCTCCTCAGTGTAAAGCCAAGCCCCAACCCACCCGGCGAGAAGAAAATTTACGAGCTCGATGAACGCGAAACTCAACCAGAGGCCGGACGACATCATTCCCATGTGCAAGTAGCCGGAGTTGAAAATCGCGCCCAGGACCCAGAACAAAACGGCAGCGTAGATAGCAGTACGCACCCCCGGACCAAAACGCGGACGAATCGCTGCGTAGGTCCAGACAAGCAGCACTCCGAGCACCAAGTCCATGACGATGTAGCTGGTGACGGCCGAACCCGTCATCATCCGATCGGATAGCCCTGGCTTGAACGCGTCCGCCGCCGCCTTCATTTGCGCGGCCAGGATGTAGGTGTTTGTTACGAAATCGATGACGTTGAGGACGACACCAGCCGCGAGACCTCCGAGCAAGACCTTCTTTGTGTTGATGGCCATGGGATCCTCGATCCAGGAAGTGGTTATGCGATTCGGGGCGCTAGAAGAGTGTCGAGCATTAAGGGCACGCCGTCAAGAGGAATGAAGCCTGCTAGTCGTGTATATTGAAATCAGACAGGGGTGCCGTGCGCCATTTGATTCCAGTCTCGCCAGGCGAGGCAGCAGCGCGGCTGAGAAAGTCCCTCAGAACCTGATCCGGTTAGTACCGGCGTAGGGAGTCGACAATGGAAACGGCTGTACACACGCAGATGCACCTCTCGCGGCGCGGCGAGGTCACCGACGCGATGCGCTTCGTCGCCGAGCGCGAAGAGTTGGCCCCGGAAGTGGTGCGCGACGAGATCGCCATCGGGCGGCTCATCATCCCGGCAAATGTTCACCATCTCGCGGGCGCGCTCGAGCCAATGGCGATCGGTAAAGTTGCGCGAGTGAAGATCAACGCCAACATCGGGAACTCGCAGGTCTCATCCGACGTGAACGGCGAGATCGAAAAGCTTCAGATCGCAATCAAATACGGTGCTGACACCGTGATGGACTTGTCCACCGGCGGCAACATCGACGGAATCCGTCGCGCGATCATCGTTGCGTCGCCAGTACCAATCGGCACCGTTCCGATTTACCAGGCGGTGCAGGGTGGACCCGATGGCAAGTGGGACAAACAGCTCGAGGAGCTCACCGCCGACGATCTGCTCGACATGATCGAGCACCAGGCCAAGCAGGGCGTCGACTACATGACGCTCCACGCCGGAATCCTGTTTGAGCATCTGCCACTCGTACATGGACGCATTACCGGCATCGTAAGTCGCGGCGGCTCGTTGCACGCGGTGTGGATGATGGCACATCGCAAACAGAATCCGCTGTACGAGCGATTCGATGATGTGCTCGACATCCTGCGCTACTACGACGTCACCGTCTCACTCGGCGACAGCCTGCGTCCCGGGTGCATCGCCGATGCGAGCGATCGTGCTCAGTTCGCCGAGCTCGACACCTTGGGAGAGCTGACACGTCGGGCTTGGGAGCGCGACGTGCAGGTGATGGTAGAGGGACCGGGTCATATACCGATGGACCAGATAGAGATGAACGTCCGCAGAATGAAGGAAGTCTGCAATGAAGCGCCATTCTATACTCTTGGTCCGCTCGTCACCGACATCTCGCCCGGCTACGACCACATCTCGAGCGCGATTGGCGCGGCGATGATCGGCTGGTATGGATCGGACATGCTGTGCTACGTCACGCCGAAAGAGCATCTCGGACTGCCAAATGCCGAAGATGTGAGAGAGGGAGTGATTGCCTACAAGATCGCCGCGCATGCCGCTGATGTCGCGCGTGGCAGGAAGGGAGCGCGTAATCGCGACGATGCGCTCTCGCGCGCGAGGTACGCCTTCGACTGGAAGGAACAGTTCCGACTGAGCCTCGATCCGGAACGCGCACAGGAGTACCACGACGAGACTTTGCCGGCTGAATACTTCAAGAGCGCCGAGTTTTGCGGGATGTGCGGGCCCAAATTCTGCTCGATGCACCACTCGCGAACAATCGAGGAAGGAATCGCGCAGCTGGCGCGCGAGGTCGAGGAACGAGAACGTCACGCGCAGGAGCTACCCGAAGGGAGGGGCCGGATGGAGCGGAGCCAACACCCAGCAGGTGTTTCAGCGAGCTGAGCTCGAGCGGTTTTGCGAGCGCTGCAACAGAGTCGCTCGTAGTGCTCGCATGGCCGCGACACTGTTTTGTCTAGTGATAGGGGCGACCACTTGCGTCAATCTTCACGCGCCAAGCGAAGCGACCGCGAAGAAAATGCCGCCTGTCCTGGTCACGCGGCCGGACGGAGACGTCGGATCAGTGAGACCAGACATGCGTCCGATGCTTCCCTCAGACTCGGCGTACTTTCGCGCGCATCCGCTGATGGTTCCGGTCGAGGGAGTCCAACCATCCGAGCTGACCGACACCTATCACGCCGCCCGGAGTGCTGGACGGATTCACATGGCAACCGACATAATGGCGATGCGGGGGACTCCGGTGCTGGCGGCAGCTAATGGTCGCATCATCAAGCTGGCGAACAGCGGAACAGGTGGCATCGGAATTTATATCGCGGACGCCAGCGGGCGTTACGTGCACTATTACGCGCATCTTATGGGCTACGCGCCGAACGTGGTGGAAGGATTGCAGGTACAGGAGGGTGATGTAATTGGGTTTGTGGGCTCAACCGGCAACGCGTCGCCCGACGCGCCGCATTTGCACTTTCAGGTAACGCGGAGCGACGCCAACTACTGGAACGGCACCCCGATCGATGTGCGAGGATTCATCACCAAGCCGGGAAGGATGAGAAATTGAAGGGACGGGATCGCGCGGAACTGCGCACAGAGGCGCATCACCTGGATCCGACGGTGCACGTCGGACAGCAAGGACTCACATCATCTCTCATCACCTCTCTCGACGACGCGCTGCGCACTCGTGAGCTGGTGAAGGTAAAGCTCAGGGGAAAGGATGACATGAAGCCGAAGGACGTGGCCAATTCACTGGCACTCGCCACGAACTCCGCCGTAGTACAGGTAATCGGGCGCACTGCCACACTTTTCCGCGAAAACCCCGACATAGAAAAGAAGCGGGGCCAAATTCCACCGTGGCGGCGGTAAGAAGTTTGGTCATCTTCCGCCCTGGTGGAAATAATTTCGCGGAAACTCTTCGGGAGCGATTGCGATGGGTGCAGCTGTAGTTGCCGCGGCAATGCGTCGGCGCGAGCAGGAAGTCATCGACGATTTCCGTGCAGCCGGCGCGACGTCGCCCGACCGGGCACAATCGTACACCGCGATCGGGTTCGGTGAAACGCTGGCAGTGCGGCGGTTGAGAAATCGAGCCGTGATTCGCGAGGCTGCGCCCGGCGTCTATTACCTCGATGAGGAGGTGTGGGCCGCGGTTCGCAGGATGCGCTTGCGCTTGCTGACCGTCTTCATCGCGATCCTCGGAGTGTTGCTGCTCGGGATTCTTTTGGGGATCATCAAGTTATGAAACCTGCGGTTGCGATTAAATCTCGCGGGTCTATTTTTCGCAAAGGAATCGCTTTGCGGCATCGCTCGTCAGTCTGCGTTGCCGTTCTACTGGGGATGATATGCCCTACGTCATAACGGAAGCCTGCAAGAATACGAAGGATCGAGCTTGCGTCGATGTTTGTCCGGTCGATTGCATCTACGAAGGTCCGGATCAACTCTACATCCATCCCGACGAGTGCATTGACTGCGGTGCGTGCGAGCCTGAATGCCCCGTGACAGCGATCTTTCCGGAGGAAGACGTGCCCGCAAATCTCAAGGAGTACGTCCAGATCAACCGCGAAGTATTCAAGAGTCCCAACCCTCCCGGGCGGCCGAACCGGTAGCTATCCCCGTTGCCAAGCGACTGGCGGAACCCGGTGCTTGGGCCTCAATATCTGAGCTCATGAGTCCTACGATCATTCCCGGCAAGAACGGAATGCCGACCGTGTTACTCTCGCATCCGTCGGGCAGCTCGGCGGATGTGTACCTCAATGGTGCGCACGTAACGTCCTGGATTCCTGCCGGTGGCAGGGAAGTGTTGTTCATGGGGAAGACGGTCGCCTTCGCTCCAGGAGATCCGATTCGAGGAGGAATTCCGGTGGTATGGCCTCAGTTCGCCAATCTCGGAGGATTGCCACAGCACGGCTTCGCCAGAAAGACCGAGTGGCAGCTCGCCGAGACCACTGACTCGTCGGACGAGCCGTCATCGGTAAAGTTGGTGCTCACCGACGATCATCGTACGCGCGAGCTGTGGCCATATCATTTCCGCACCGAGCTCATGGTCACGATCGACGAGAAATCGCTGCAGGTAAAGCTCGATGCGTTCAACACTGGCGACGAGCTGTTCAGTTTCACTGCAGCCCTTCACACTTACCTTGCCGTCGCTGACATCCGTGAGACGGCGATCCGCGGCTTCACGGGAAAGTGGTACCTCGACAAGACTCAGGGTGGCAACGAGACGAAGGACGAAGCGAAGAAGCTCGTTATCTCTGATGAAACGGACCGAGTATACCTGAAAGCACCGAAGAAGGTCGAAGTCGAGGATCGCGGCAACAATCGGCGCGTCGAGATCCGGGCCGCCGGTTTCAAGGATGCAGTCGTCTGGAATCCGTGGGCCGAAAAGGTTACGGGGTTCATCGGGCTCGACACCGAAGATTACATGAGAATGGTCTGCGTCGAAGCGGCGCAGATCGGATCACCCGTGGAGCTAAAGCCCGGCGTGTCGTGGAGCGGCTCTCAAACCCTGGCGATCGTGTAAGTGCCACCATTCTTCCGCCAGTCGACGTTCAAGTGGCAGTGCGACAAGTGCGGAGTGTTCTTCAGGGCCGGAAAGGGCGGCGTGTGCGCCTCATGCAAGCGGGCGCTGTGCGATGAGCACATGCACGGTGGGTTTTTCGAGAAGCTAAAGGCCAGGTTCTCCAGTGGCAGGCCAGTGTGTGTGGAGTGCCGCGCTAAGGCGTGACCTGTCGGGGAACTGCAACTACGCTGCTACGCTGCTACGCGCTGCCCGCTAGTCGCCGCATGCTTCCCGCTGCAATCATCATGACGGCACCGGTGGCGTTGAAGGCAACAACCCAGAGTTTGCTTCGAATGGCGACAGAGCTGTCCATCGGCAGGCAGCGAAAAGCGGGCAGCGTTCAGCGGGGAGCGGGCAGCAGCACAGTCGCATTTAAAATCGCTTGATGAACCCTCCCGCCCAAACGCTGCCGGACCCTTCCGTGACCTGACTCTTTATCCAGAACGCGAGCAGCAGCACCGCGTACTGAAGGAAAGTGCTGATCTCGCTCTTGAATGCTTCGCCCCAGTGGTAGTCTCCGGCAGGCGGCCCGTATTTCGGCGGACGAGGGATCCAACGCGGCGTGCAGCTCTTGTAATCGAGGTACTCACGCCCAAAGATCGACTCGAGCACGCCCTCCTCGTAGCGAACGATCAGCTCGTACTCGACCGCAAAGAGCAGCATGGCAAATGGCAGGAACCAAAGCACGCCCGAGATGGTGACGAACCCCATCCAGATCAGAAAGTTTCCGACGTAGAGAGGATTCCTCGCCCAGGCGAAAATTCCGTAGGTGACGAGCCGCTCAACGTTGCGCGAGCGACGCCGCGTGACTGTGCCAGCTGCTGCCACACCAGCCAGGCGAATAGCTTCTCCAATCACGATCAGCGCCAGGCCGATTTCCCAGCGAAATGGAGAAGTGGATCCCGGCATCACCAGCGGAATTCCGAGAAACAGCAGTGGCAGCCAGCCGCGGTGGCGAAACAGCACGGCCCCGATCCGCGCCGCGAGGGATTGCTCAGTCGGGCTTATCATCCTTTTCCCCTTCCCATTGCGAGAAGAGCGTCCGCCACTGATCGGGAACGGGGATTGGTTTTCCATCAGCCGACACGGTGACGTAAACGATCGACGCGTCACAAACCACTGCGCCTCGCTGATTGCGCACCTCCTGCCGCACGATGAAGCTGGTGTTGCCGACGGACGTCAGACCGGTGCGGATGCTGAGATCATCTCCCGGGAAAGTTTGCGCTTGATACGATGCTTCGACCTTTCGCACCACCGCCCAAAGGCTCGTGCGCATGTACTCTTCGTACGACATGTGACGTTCGAGCGTCGACCAGCGCGCGCGCTCGAGTAAGGTCAGCATGTGCGCGTGATTGACGTGTCCCACCGAGTCACAATCGCTCGGATAGACGTGAACCTTGAAGTTTTCCATCATCGGCTCGTCGCATGTGTGGCAATCGCGACGAAAGTTAACGTCGGAAGGGCGTGACACCATTAAATCACTAGATTTGGGTGATGTCTCCCGCCAAAACGGAGAGCGCTCTCTACCTCGACCGGCCAGGCGAGGTAGATCGGTTTCTCGATCAAATATCCGGCGTGAAGGAACTCGCTCTCGATACCGAAGGCGCAAGCTTCCATCGTTTTCTCGATCGCATCTATCTGTTACAGATCTCGACGCGCGAGCGTAGCGCGATCATCGACCCGCTGCCGATCGGATCGCCGGCAAAACTCGGTCAGCTGCTTCAGAGCAAAGATGTGGAGGTTGTCTTCCACGATGCCGATTACGATCTGAGGCTGCTGCACCAGGACTACGGCTGGCACGTCACCAACATCTTCGACACGCGCATCGCTTCGCAGCTGCTGGGAATCAAATCGTTCGGTCTGGCGGCGCTGCTGGAGCAGTTCTTCGACGTAAAGCTGGACAAGAAACACCAGCGCGCTGACTGGTCAATGCGTCCGCTCACGCGCGACATGCTCGAGTACGCTGCGCAAGACACGCGGTATCTGCTGCAGCTAAAGGATCACATGACGAGCGAGCTGCAGAATCGCGGGCGTCTTCGTTGGGCGGAAGAGGAGTTCGCACGACTCGAAGGAACGCGCTGGGAGGCGGAGGAAGAGATGGAAGGATTTCTCCGTCTCAAGGGCGCGCGTGATCTCTCACGTCGTGAGCTGGCCGTGCTCCGCGAGGTTGCCAACTGGCGCGACACGGTCGCGGCCCAGCTCGATCGCGCGACGTTTCGGGTGATGAGTAACGAAGTCCTGTTGGAGCTCGCGCGTCGCGCGCCGAGGAGCGTCTCGGAGCTGAGTGCGATCAAGGGGATGCCGAAGGGAATGATCGAACGAGCGGGCGCCGACATCACCGCTGCAATTCGACGTGGAATGGAGGCCCCCGAGGCAGAGCTGCCCAAATTTCCGAGGGCTCAGCGCTGGAGCAAGGACCGCGACTTTGACGATAGAGTCGCTCGACTCAAATCGGTCCGCGACGCGGCAGCGACACGGTTGGAGCTTGACCCCGGAGTCTTATGCTCGCGCGAGCGACTCGAGAACGTCGCACGAAGCGGTGCGAAAACGATCGAGGACCTTGCCGCCGTTCCAGATCTGCGACGATGGCAGGTCGAGGAGATGGGTGAGGGATTCATTCGAGCACTTCAGGAAAAGTAGAAGCGGCTACTGCGGCACCCTGAAGAAAAACCGCTGCTCCATTCGCGTGGCAACCGCGCAGTCACCCAGGCGCGCAGCGTGATAGCGCGTTCGCCCCAGCGCCTCGAGTACCGACGCGACGAAATCCCGGTACTTTGCGCTCACGAGCTCAATCGATCGAGCGGCAATCGTGCCATCGGATTCCACGGTGAACGCCAGAGTTACACTGTCCTCCACTCCGGCGAGACGCGCGTTGAACGGATACTTCGCGTTCACGCCTGACGTCGGCATTGATGCGTAGCTGAACGGGGAGCTGTATCGAGGCACTTTAGCCCTGAAAACCTGCCGGACGGCTGCGACTGTATCCGGGTTCTCCTCCGCGACAAGCTGCAGAACCAGCGGAATTGAATCGACGTCGCCAATCGGCGGCGCGAGTGACGCACGTGACATCGATCGGAGTGCCGCCATTACACTATCGGCGAGGCTCGGCGTCAACGCTGCATCGACAACTTCTATGTCAGTGAGTTTGCCGTTGTCGTGCGCTGTCGCGTACGCCACGGCCCCGAGGCTGAGAATGCCGCCGACGCATCGGGAGCCGAGTGAATCACACGGCGGTGTTCCCATCACGACACTCAGCGGCAACTTTCCCGGGATGCCGAAATGCGATCGAAACTCCTGAACGAATAGACTCTCAAAATCGCGGGGCAGTTTCGTTTTGGGATCCTCAGGCGCGACGATCATTTTGACGACCGTCGTTATCGAATCCGAGGCGCGCAAAGTATCGAGACAGCTGACGCTGTCGACGACGGTCCGTCGC
>DASWCI010000351.1:0-2670 GCA_036390195.1 Gemmatimonadaceae bacterium | reverse complement strand
GATTGCCTGTAACGAAACGATGTGGGTGTAAAAAAACGTTGCACCGTTATTGATGAGCTTCGGGAAGCCGATTATCGCAAATCCAAGCCGCACAAAGAGTTCCCAGCAGGCACAGCCGTTGCCTTAGGGTGACCGTCCAGTTCCGCCACCTCCAACCGAAGACGGTCAGATGAATCGTTTGCGTCTGTTACTCGCAGTCAGCCTGGTTCTCGGCGGGCTGATCATAACGTCCTGCTCCGACTCAGGGCTACCGGGGCCGACAAGCCCCACCCAAGCTGTGTCGGACCACGGTTCGGACGGGGGCTCGAGCAGTCTCCAGCTCGAGGCGTTGTGGTGGAAGGACACCTATGACCGCCAGATCAGTGTTTCTAAGACAATTGATGCTTCTGGTGGAACCATCTCGATTCCTCAGACTGGGCTTACGGTCTCCTTCCCGCGAGGCGCACTACAAAGTGCTCTCAAGATCACAATAACGGCGGACAAGGATTACGTTGCCTACAAATTCGACCCGGCCGGCACCCAGTTCCTTAAGGACGTAACAGTCACTCAGGCTCTCGACAATACCACGGTTTTCGGCGAGCCTCTGCGGACTCAACTTTATGCTGCTTACATCGCCGACGACAACCTGAAGCTGAGTGGAACACTGCCGGTGCTGGAGATCGAGCCTTCGACCACGATCTTCTCAGCGCTCAATCCGCTCCTTCCGCAAGCACAGGTCTGGGTCATCAGACACTTCTCCCGCTACATGCTCGCTTCAGGCTGATCACCGCATAAACCGCTATCACGCTCTCACTTCTACACCAACCCGGCCCTCATCCATGATCCGCTGCCGATTCGTTCGATCGTTCACGCTCGTCCTGGCGACTTTTGTAGCGCTCTCCTGTTCTGACGCCACTGCGACCGGGCCTCTCGCTCCCAGCGGAGCACAGGATGGTCTGCTCTCCGGTGTCGCGGGCACGGTGACCGGGCTGCTCGGCACGGTTCTAAAGGTCATCGGGTTTCAGACCGACCCGAACGGAATAGACGTCTACGCAGTCAAGTGGGCGCCTACGCACGTGAACGCAGTTCGGACTGTATCCGCCACGATTGGCGTCAACGGCGGGAGTCTGAGTATTCCGGGCTCCGACTTTACAATCGCGTTCCCGTACGGCGCGCTTTCCGCGCCGACGACGATCTCGATCACGTCCGACGCCAGCGGGTACGTGTCTTATGACATGCAGCCGCACGGACTTGTGTTCAAGAAGCCGGTCATCGTGACGCAACGCCTCAAGAATACTTCGGTCTACGGGACGCCTATGGCGCTCAACGCATTCGGCGCTTACTTCGCAACGGATCCCTTGGACCTCAGCGGCCTCTTGAAGGCGCTCGAAATCGAGACCACCACGATTTTCTCGGGATCATCGGGGCTGCCTGAGGTAGAGACCTGGAGCCTCAACCACTTCTCACGGTACATGCTAGCGTCGGGGTAATACCAATTTGAATCAGGAAAGCGTAAGTTAGCGCATGACTTTCCCTGAACCGGCAGGTGCGCATGCCAAAATCCGATGATTTAAAGCGGGCGCGCCTGCTGGTCGAAATGGCGCGCGTCGCCGAGCAACAGGAGGAAACCGCCAAGGCGCTCGGTCTTTACGACGATGCATTGGCCGAGTTCACCGCGGACAGTCTCGACCCGTTTCTACCGGATGTCCTGCGGTGGAAGGGAACCCTCCTAAGAGAGCGCGGGGAGACGGACGCGGCGTTCCGATGTTACACCCAGAGTCTCGAGAAAGCGGCGGCCATCGGTTCAGCGGGTGCGCAGGCGCACGCTCTGAACTGTCTGGGGACTATCGCGCAGCGCCGGTGCGATCATAAGGAGACAGAGCGACTTTACTCGCAGGCGTCAGAGCTCGCCGCAAAAGCCGCAGACTCGCGGCTACTTGGAATGATCGAGCAGAATCGCGGTGTGCTGGCGAACATGCGAGGCGACTTCGCGCAAGCCGCTGCGTTTTACACCAACAGCCTCCGCGCCTTCGAGATGGCCGGCGACGCTGAGCCCATGTCATGGGTCCTCAACAATCTCGGAATTCTCCACACCAAGATCAAAAACTTCAACGAAGCGCGGGAACACCTTAAGCGCGGACTCGCAATCGCGGTCACTCGCGGCGACGCGATAGTCGAGAACGTGATCATGCTCAACCTCGCCGACGTCTGGGTAGGATTGGGCCGACTGGATATGGCGGATGAGTGTTGCGAGCAGGCGCTGGAGCAGGCGCAAAGGCGCGGCGATCACTTGACGGCCGCAGGCGCCCTCAAGATTCGCGCTGCCATCGAGCGCCAGGTTGGAGCGCTCGACAAGAGCATCGCCACGTTGCGGATCGCCATCTTCGAGGCTGAAGGCGCGGAAGACAGACTGCTGCACGCCGAGATGCTTCGTGAGGTGGGCGAAATTTCACGCGCTATTGGAAATGCCGGAGCTGCACGTTCGGCCTTGCGCGAGGCCGTCGATTCTTACCAGCGGGTCGGAGCCAGCCAGGACATCGCCGAGGTCGAAGCAGAGCTCGATTCGCTCGCCGGCTGAGAGCACCGCTCGCCGCTGCTCGACCGGGTGACAGGCCGAGCGCTGCCTCGTCTCCCTAGCACTGGCAGGTGATTCCTGGCCGGGAAACCGCGCGACCAGACGCGCTCCCGGAC
>DASWCI010000350.1:0-3786 GCA_036390195.1 Gemmatimonadaceae bacterium | reverse complement strand
CGCGGGGGTCGCGATTGCGTTACTGGGCTCGGTTGCTTGTACCCGCGGCACCGAGCAAACCGCAGTCGCGATTACCCACGTATCAGTGATCGATGTCGCAACCGGCGCCACGCACCAGGACAACACCGTCCTGATCAACGGCAATCGAATCAGTTATGCGGGGCCGGCCGCAGATGGGAAGATTCCCGGCAGCGCCCGAGTGATCGATGGCCGCGGAAAGTTTCTCATTCCCGGCCTCTGGGACATGCACGTGCACGGATTCGTGTACGTCTTCTCCGATTTCGCCGGACCGCTCATGATCGCGAATGGCGTGACCGGTGCCCGCGATATGGGCTACTACATCGATACGACGTTGCGCTGGAAGGCGGACATCGCTGCAGGACGCCAGATCGGCCCGCGCCTGGTCGTCGGTGCAAGAGTCGACGGACCCGTCAATGAGGCGCGCTTCGTCGCGCACGTCGTCACCGACGAAGACGGTGTGAGAGCGGTCGACACTTTGTCGCGGAAGAAGGACGGGTCTCCTCGCGCCGACTTCATAATGACTTATTCCTGGGTTCCGCGCGCAGCCTATTTCGCAATTGCCCGCGAGGCGAAGAAGCTGAAAGTTCCCTTTGCCGGCCGCGTACCCTATTCGGTGAGCGTTGTGGAGGCGTCCGATGCGGGCCAGCTCAGCGTCGAGCACGAAGACGATCTGATGCGCGGCTGCAGCTCGCGGGACAGCTTGTTGCGAGCGCGATTTGGTGATAGCGCCAGCGTCAGCGCCGCCGATCAGGTCGAAATCAATCGAGAGCAGGCGCGTATCCTCCGCACGTCGTACGATTCCGCCCGTTGTCGTTCAGTGATCGCAACGCTGGCGCGGAACCATACGTGGATCACACCGACCCTCGTCGCTTATCAGCCCTACGCGCACGCGTTCGATAGCGCCGTCACTCATCCTGATTGGACGAAGTACGTTCCGGGGTTAGTGCAGGGAGGCTGGATGCGCAGGGCGGCGGGAATAGCGCCAGCTGACTCGATGGTTGTGCGCAGCTACTTCAGCTTCGATCGCACTCGCGATCTTAAGGATGCAGGAGTAAAGCTGCTGGCCGGCACAGATATGCCGCAGGCATTCGTGTATCCCGGATTCAGTCTGCACGAGGAGCTCGAGTTGCTGGTACGATCCGGGCTCACGCCATTGGAAGCGCTGCGCGCCGCGACTTACAACCCAGCTGATTTCCTTGGCGCGCTCGATTCCCTGGGAACTATCGCGAAGGGAAAACTGGCGGACCTGGTGCTACTCGACGCCGATCCCTTGACCGACATCCGGAATACGCGCCGCATTTCCGTCGTCATCGCCAACGGACGCGTCTTCGACGCAGCAACGCGAGCGCAGGTACTGAAGCACGTTGAGACTACCCTCAAACACTGAGCTGGTTGCGCCTGGCAGCCAAGCCTAGGCGGCGGCATCTACGATTCGTGGTGCCTTCCTTCCCGCGCGCTGACCGGCCCGAATGCGCAGGTTGATTCTTCGCCGGGCACTCAGCACTGAAAAGAGATAGAGCGTCCAGGTCCAAACAATCCATGAAAGACGGTCTGTGAGGCTCATTGTCCGCATCATCACGAGCGCGACCGCTATTCCGCCGAGTGCCGCTTCGACTTTGCCGCCCGGCGGCGCAGCTGTTCGTAGAGCGATTACCTCGATCGCGCGCGGACCCCGCGTTATGATCGTTCGCCGGATGGCGATGTCCAGCTCCGTCGGTGTCATTGCGCGCCAGCCGGGAATTCGCATGATGCTCCAAGCCGGCGGCGTCCGTCCCCAGCCGTGATTGTCTGTCGCTGACACGATCGCCAAATGAAGTTTTCCAGCGAGCGCCAATATCGCGTCCCGATCGCGAGTAGATTGCGCCATTCCTCGTGGTGAGCCATCGGCAACCTCGATCCCGGCCACTCGTACGGCTCCAGTGGTCATGCTCATGGGAATACGCAGGATGTCACCCGGCATCGAGAGCAACAGCATTGGCGGCGCGGGTCCGCCATCGGCTGCCACCGCTGCTCCCTCCCAGTCGGGAGAAGTGATTCTCATGCGTTTTGGATCCACCCCGATGAGAATCGGATGCTCATCGCCGTCCCGAAGCTCGACTCCGGGAAGAAGAACCGTGCGGTCGCCCGCTCTGGCAGGGTTTCGCTCGAGACCAGCGAGAGCGCCATCGAACGTACGATGATCCGTCACGTACGCGGCGTCGAAGCCAGAGCTCGAGTGCCACTCCCGGTTTCGCTCGGCGTCGAACCCGGGGCGTCCGTCGTGTGAGGCGTCGGTGTGACTGTGAAAGTCAATCGCGATGAGGTCACGATCGCCTAGCGCCAGCGTAGCCATTGGTCGACTCGGAACGAGCATGATGCCAACGATCGCAATCGCCCCCCCAGTGAAGCCCAGCGCCGCTCTCACGAATCTCGCGATATTGAATGAAGCGCGTGAGCGAATTCTCCTGTAGCTCCACAATGCCATGAAGACCGCACCGCAAAAGCCGAAGGTCGCCCAGTATTGAGCGGGAGAGAGCAGGGTGAGCGCGTCGAGGACGTTGGAAGCTGGTGCTACCAGATCGTAAGCGGTCGGCGTACGAAGACTGGCGCTGAGTCCGGCGTTGGGGTGCGCGACATCCACCAGCGGTGACAACGAAAAAACCGCCGTCATTACGAGTGTTGCGGTAATCACCAGCGGCCATCGATAAGTTGAGACTCGTGGCGTCAGGCGTTGCACGAGTCTCGTCGCAGAAATGCTTGGCATTGATTTCTGCGAACGGTAGAACGAGATAGCTGTCGCTAGGATGACACCGCCGCCTCCACACGCGGGAACGCGACAGTCACTTTCGTTCCTTTGCCTGGCTCCGAGTTCAGTGTGATCTCCGCTCCATGCTCGCCGGTGATCCAGCTCGCGATCGAAAGTCCTAGTCCCGCGCCGTCGGTTCTGCTGCGGGCCGTCTCCCCTCGAAAGAATCTCTGAAAAACTCGTGAGCGCTCATCGGGTTTGATGCCGATCCCGGTGTCCTCCACGACAAACGTCGGCGCCCCTTCGTGCATTGATACGCGAACACGCACCTGACCTCCAGCGTCCGTGAACTTCACCGCGTTGTCGAGCAAGATCATGACCAGTTGACGAATAAGCGCCGGATCGCCCTCGACGGGTGCCTCCTCGAATTCTTCGACGGTGATTTCGACGTTTTTCTGCCGCGCCATGACTTGGGCAGCGCCGGCGGCATCGACCGCGATATCGTCGAGAAAGATCCTCTCTTTTTCGATCTGTCGCTCGCCCGCATCAGCGCGAGCGAGAACGAGGAGACTATCGACTATGCCCCCCAAACGATGCGCCTCCGCCTCCACGCCGCGAAGCGCAGAAACGTAGTTGGCAGCTTCACGTGGCTGCTGAAGCGCGATCTCGGCGCGCGTCCTGAGAATCGTGATCGGCGTCCTCAGCTCGTGCGCGGCGTCAGCCATGAAGCGGCGCGTGAATTCAATCGACCGCTCGATCGGAGCCGTTGATTTGCGAACGAGAATGAAACCGCCGGCGGCGACTAGAATTAGCGCGGCGAACGCGATGGCGGCGAACGCCGCGATGAGATCCGCGTACTTGTCTTCGAGCTCCTCCTGGTTGGCAACCGCCACCGCAACGAGCTGCTTGCCCGAAGCCAGCTTGAAGCGCTGAGCGTGGAGTCGCAGTGTCTTTTCATCCGGAACCTCGTGCTGCGCGGTTACCTGGCCAACCTTTCCTGCTTCACCCGCCGCGCCACGAATCCAAGCGTCGACCTTGGC
>DASWCI010000349.1:0-6817 GCA_036390195.1 Gemmatimonadaceae bacterium | reverse complement strand
TTCGCGGCGGAGGCGGCGTCAACAGCTCGGGTGATGGAAGATCTTCGTCGGTGAACGAGATGCTCTCGGGCTCGAACGCTTCAATTGCGGTGTTGATTTTTTCCGTTTCCCGGGCGGCGTGCACCGCCGCGGGGGTCCTTGTCCTGCGCTCTCGCTTCTTCTCGATCGGAAGCACGGGCTCTTCGCTGCCCTGCTGCATCAATGAGTGATCGATCTGCGGCATCTCCTCAGGCGACGGCTCGAAGAGAGTCGCCGAGACCACGCTCGCCGCGCTGTTCGGCGCCTGCACAACGATCTCTTTCGACGGATCCAGTCCAGCGCGCTCGGCTGGCGTCGGGGGGTGCACGATCTGGTCGAGCGTTCTAACGCGCTTGGCAACGACCACTCGAATGGGATTCCACGACAGCGTTGCTGCCATGAGCACGCTGTAGGCGATCGCCATCAGGATCCACGCGCCGGCGGAGCCAGCAAATTGTAGAACGTAGAACGCGGAGAAAGCGCCCCAGATTCCAGCGAGCGCGGTTGCTTCGCGAATTCCGCCCTGCGCCAGCCCAAACGTGATTGGCAGCAGCACGACCATCCCGAGCAGGAAGACCATCCACGAGCGGTCCTTGCGCTCGCCCAGTCGCCCAAAGAGCCGCAGCGCGTGGGCGGCCGGAGCAACAGGGAGGATTGCTGCGGCCGGCCATCCCAGCAGCAGCGCGATCGGGTGCGCGAGGAGCGCTCCGATCCAGCCGAAATTCCCCCTTACGTTGCCGTTGAAGTGGAGCTGGGTATAAGCCTCGGCGGCCAAGGCCCCGGCGAGGAAAATTCCGAAGAGTAGGAATACGATGCCGCGAATCTCGCGGGCGAGCGCCGAGCTCGAGGGATTATCGTGCCCGTTCCGGCCCGAGCTTCGTGATTTGTCGTTCCTGGTAGATCGGGACCACAGGATAGGAGTCCACTTCCGCTGCTGCGGCGAGGTCGTCACCAAATCCTGCTTCTTCGAGCGCTTGTCCGTGGGACGATTCTTTGAAGAGTTTCGCGATGTTCTCGCCATATTTTTTTTCGATCAGCACTGAAGCGGACGCTGCGTCGTTGACCTGGACCGAGTCGGCGCGCTTTGGAATCGCCCGGACGTAGCGCCCCGCGCAGGCGGCATCCTCGAGGGTGAAGCTTCCCTCTTCACCCGCGCAGATGATGGCGATGTCCGTGTTCGAGCTGGCCGCGACCTTCATCATGGCCAGCACCGCCGTAAAGTTGACGTATGAAGCTATAACTATGTCACGGGCGCCTTGCACCCCCAGCAGAGTTCGGGTCCCGTTGGTCGTCGTTAGGAGGATCGTTTTCCCCTCAACCACCTTTGGCTTGAACGCCTGCGGCGAGTTCCCGAGGTCAAACCCGACAATGGGGTACATTTTCTGTTCGCCCGCGAGAAGGATTTGCGAGCGGTGAAACTCCTTGGAGCGAGAGATCACCTCGTCCGCTCCCTCCACTGGAATCACGGTCTTGGCGCCATTGCCCAGCGCAGTGGCAACGGTGGTAGCTGCGCGAAGGACGTCGACTATCGCGACCAGGCGCCCCGAGGTGTCGGAGGGTTTTACCACCAGCGGAGTGAAGAAGACATCAAGCCGCACTTGCCGGCTCCTTCATCAGCTCGCTCTCACGCTCGAGAAATTTTGTGTCGACGGCGCCTTCCTGAAATTTCTGGTTGGCCATCACGCGACCGAGAAATGGAATGGTAGTAGTGACGCCCTCGATGATAAAGCTGTCGAGCGCAACCTGCATGCGGCGCAGCGCTTCCTGACGGTCGCGGCCCTGGCAAATGAGTTTGGCAAGAAGTGAATCGTAATAGGGCGGAACGCTGTATCCAGCGTAGACGTGTGTGTCGAGACGGACGCCGGGGCCGCCGGGTGGATGGAAGACATCGATGCGGCCGGGCGACGGCTGAAAGTTTCGCGCCGGATCTTCCGCGTTCACTCGACACTCGATGACGTGGCCGCGGCGCTCAATAGGCGGCTTTACGGAGAGCTTGTCACCGCCAGCGACGAGGATTTGCTCCTTCACCAGATCGATGCCCGTCAGCATTTCGGTTACCGGATGTTCGACCTGGATGCGGGTGTTCATTTCCATGAAATAGAACGACTTGTCTTCGTTGAGGAGCATTTCGATCGTGCCAGCACCGACGTAGTCGATTGCTTTGGCGCCCTTCACTGACGCTACGCCCATCTTCTCACGCAGAGAGTCGTTGAGAGCCGGGCTCGGTGCTTCCTCGATCAGTTTTTGATGACGACGCTGCACCGAGCAATCGCGCTCACCAAGATGGATCACATTGCCGTGGCGATCGCCCATGATCTGGAACTCGATGTGACGAGGCCGCGACAAATATTTCTCGATGTAGACTTCCCCGTTACCGAAAGCGGACAGCGCTTCCGAGCGCGCGAGCTGGAACGAGCGCGCAAAATCCTCCGGATCTGTGGCGACGCGCATGCCCTTACCGCCACCGCCGGCCGCGGCCTTGATGATGACCGGGAAGCCGATCTCACGCGCGAATTTCAGCGCGTCGTCGGGGTCGTCAACCGGGCCAGGGGTTCCGGGAATAATCGGGACACCGACGTCCTGCATTGCTTTTCGCGCTGCAGCTTTGTCGCCCATGATCCGGATCTGCGCGGCTGTCGGCCCGATAAAGTTGATGTTCGACGCGACGCACGTCTCGGCGAATTCCGCGTTCTCGGCGAGAAACCCGTAACCCGGATGAATCGCGTCGGCCCCGGCGATCTCTGCTGCGGCGATGATGCGGGGGATATTGAGGTACGATTCCCGCGCCGGAGCAGGGCCGATGCAGACATCATCGTCAGCGAAGCGCACGTGCAACGATTCGCGATCAGCCTCGGAGTACACCGCGACGGTCTGGATGCCGAGCTCCCGGCACGCTCTGATAACTCGTAGAGCAATTTCGCCGCGATTAGCAATCAGGACTTTCTTAAACACAGGCGGTCATGAACACGGGAAGCTGGTTAACTGCGGGCTGCGGACCAACGGCATTGCGGACTGCTGACTAACTACGAATTGGGGGACTAACTGCGGATTGGGGGACTAAGGCCTGCGAACTGCGTACTTCGGACCGTCCGCAATCCGGAATCCGTAGTCGTTAGTTTCGCAGTCCGAAGTAGGTGTCCCAATCCGCAATTAGTCAGCAGTCCGCAATGCCGTTGGTCCGAAATCCGCAGCAGTGAGTCCGCAGTCTGCAGCCCTTAGGTGACTTCTTGTTTGACGGTGTCCCAGGACGTATCGCTCGAAGCCGCGATTCCTTGGGCGCGCAGCGAGAATTCCGCCGGATTAGTTGCGGCGAAAAGAGCGTCGTCGTACGAGATCACGCCCTTGTGGTACCAGTTCATCAACGACTGATCGAAGCTCTGCATCCCGTAGGGTACCATGCCTTCCTTGATCAGCTGCGCGATGTTCAGCGACTTCGACATGTCGCGCATTTGGTCGCGCACAGCGTCCGTGTTCATCAGGATCTCGGCGGCGGGCACGCGTCCCTTCTTGTCCGCGCGGCGAACCAGACGCAACGAGAGGATCGCGCGCAGCGCCGTCGACAGCATGTAGCGCACTTCGGTCTGCTGGTGCGGCGGATAGAATGACAGAATTCGGTTGATGGTCTGCGTCGCGTCCGTCGTGTGCAGCGTCGAGAAGACGAGGTGACCGGTCTCCGCCGCCTTGAGAGCGGTATCGAGCGTGTCGAGGTCACGTATCTCACCCACGAGCAGGATGTCGGGATCCTGTCGCAGCACGCGTCGCAGCGCCTGGCCAAAGCTATTGGTGTCGGTTCCGACCTCGCGCTGGTTGATGCTGCTCTTGATGTCGCGGTGCAGGAACTCGATTGGATCTTCGATGGTGATGATGTTGACGTGCCGATTCTGATTGATGTAGTGCAGCATCGACGCGAGTGCAGTCGATTTTCCCGACCCCGTGATTCCGGTGACGAGGATCAGACCGCGCGGCATCAAGGCGATTCTCTCACACACGTCGGGGAGATTGAGCTCCGCAAGCGTCTTCGCTTGGAACGGCACGCCGCGAAGAGCGTACGCGATCGTGCCGCGCTGCTGATATGCGTTGACCCGGAAGCGACCAATGCCAGGCACGGCGAGAGCGAAGTCTGATTCCTTCTGCTCCGAGAACTCCTTGATGTTCTTGGGCGCCATGATTTGCTCGGCCAGACTGCGCAGATCTTCCTGTTTGAGCGGAGGCAGCTCTAGTGAGACCATCTGGCCATCGATACGCAGTGTCGGCGGCCGCCCCACTTTCAGGTGAAGGTCCGAGGCGTTCGCCTGGATCATGTGCTGCAGCACGGACTTGTAATCGAAGCTCGGGCCGGAGTGCGACGATGCAGTCGACTTGGGCGCCGGCGGAGTGAGTTTTTCAGCCATTAGGATCTATGCGGAAGAGGACCTGACCGTATTCGACGGGATGCGCGTTCTGCGCGAGAATCTCTTTCACCACACCGTCGAACTCGGATTCGATCTCGTTCATGATTTTCATTGCTTCGATGATGCAGAGTATCTGACCTTTGCCGATTCTGTCGCCGATCGTGATGTACGGTCTCGCTCCCGGCTCGGGAGCACCGTAGTAGGTCCCCACCATTGGGGACTTCACTTCCAGATATTTAGACTTCGCAGCCTCCACTTTGGGCACTTCTGCGGCGGTAGAGTTCGATTCCGCGGGCTGTGCGGCGGCCGGAACCGCAGCCGGAAGCAGCGCTGGCATAGTCATCGGCGCAGCCATCTGCAACGCGCCCCGCTGCTGTGGGGTTTTCGAGATCCTGATCTTCATCCCCTTGTCGGACGAAATCTCGATCGAATCCACACTCGACTCGTCGAGCATTTCCACCAGCTTCTTCACGTAGCGGAGATCGAGCATTGTCATTGAGCGGGAAGCGGGAAGCGGGAAGAGGGAAGCGGGACGCGGGACGTGGAACGCGGATGGCCTGGGGCCCGACGTGGCGGCACGAGCACTCTGGCGGTCATGCGACTTCGAGCAGCTCTCGGGTGAAATCAGTGAGTATCTCCGGGCCGCTCGCAGCGAGATGAACATCGTCCTCGATACGAACTCCTCCCCAACCCGGACGGTAAATCCCGGGCTCGATCGTTACCACCGCGCCTGTCCCGAGCGGCGTCTCGACCGTTTTCCCGAGGCGTGGCGCTTCGTGCACCTCGAGTCCCACTCCGTGACCCAGACTGTGTCCGAAGGCGTCGCCGTAGCCGCGGTCCTCGATGTAGCGGCGAGCCAAACCGTCGGCATCCTGTCCCTTCATTCCCGCGCGAACTGAGCTCGCAGCAACTGCGTTCGCGTTCTTGACGATGTCGTAAATCTCGCGCTGCTCACTCGACGCGCGACCGACAACGACAGTGCGGGTCACATCGGAGCAGTAGCCCTTGTACTGAGCTCCGAAGTCCAGCAGCAGCAAATCGCCGCGCTCGATCACCCGTGACGATGCTCGCGCGTGCGGGAGCGCAGCACGCGGTCCCGACGCAACGATCGCCGAGAACGGAAATTCTTCGCTGCCTTCGTCACGCAGCGCGTGCTCGAGGATTCCCGCGACATTGAGCTCGCTCATTCCCGGGCGTATCTCCTTGATCGTCTTGGCCAGCGCACGAGTGGCGATCTCTCCAGCGCGTCTGATCAGAGCAACTTCATCAGCATCTTTCGATTCGCGCAGCGCTTCGACGAGATTGAGCTGAGGCCGCCACTGCCAGCGCGTCCCATCAGTCAGCAGCCGCTGGAAATCGCGATGCAGCAAATGCGCGGACTCGAATCCGACTATTTCAACGCCTTCGAGCGACGCGCCGAGATTCCAGAGCCCGGTCCACAGACTCTGCTGTTCGATGCGGATCGTCGCGAGATCCCCTACTTCGTCGCGTACCTGGGTGTCGTACCTGAAGTCGGTAATGAAATGCACGTCGCGCTGCGTAACCAGCAGCAGTGCGCTCGTGCCGGAAAAACCGGTGAGATACCGCACGTTTGGAAGGCTCGTGAGCACGAGCGCGTCGATGCGCGCGGCGGTGAGCCCATCGCGAAGCGAGGCAATCCGCGCGGCGCGGCGATCAGCCATTGGCGCCAACCGGCAGACGTTTCACCAATCCGCGCAACGCCAGCTCGTAACCGTACGCACCGAATCCGCAGACGACCGCCATCGCTGCATCTGCCAGCGCCGAGCGACGACGTTCGGGCTCGCGCGCGTAAATGTTGGTGAGATGCACTTCCACGAAAGGAATCTTTATTCCAGCAAGCGCATCGCGAATGGCGAGGCTCGTGTGGCTGTACGCTCCCGCATTCACCAGCGCGCCGTCCGCTCGACCGCGCAAGGCGTGAACCGCCTCGACAATCTCTCCTTCTCCATTATGCTGGGAGAACGTGAGCTCGACGCCAAGCTCTTTCGCGACGTTCAAGAGACGCGACTCGATGTCGCCAAGAGTTTCGGTCCCGTAGAGATCCGGCTCGCGCGTGCCGAGCAGATTGAGGTTTGGCCCATTGATTACGGCGATTCTCACTCGCCGGTAAGCCCGTCGAGCCAGGCGCGGAATTTTGCGACGTCTTCTTCTGATTCCTGCGTCGCTGGAATACGAGGATTCACGCGCGGTGTTGGCACTGGCGGAGTTGGCGGAGTTCTCGAGGTACCCGTTACGCCACTGAACGCGCCAGCGAGTCGTGACGCCGCGCGGCTGTCGGCGGGATTTACCGTCGCCCCAGCAAACACTGCATCGAGAGAAGCGCCAGGAACAGCGCCGCCCATTGCCGCAGCCGAGGGCTGCGGCGAAATGCTATTCCCCGAGCGGAT
>DASWCI010000348.1:0-2915 GCA_036390195.1 Gemmatimonadaceae bacterium | reverse complement strand
TGGAGCTCCGAAAGAATCACCCCGCCATTTCCCTCTCCGCCAACAGGTGCGTTTTCCGCTCGCATCCTGGTCGCGACATTCACCTCGCCGACAGGCGCTCGAATCACCCGCGTTCCCGCTTCTCGTGCGATGTCGTCGACGATCAGGCTCGTTGAAAGATTGGTGACGATTACTCCCTTCCGATGCCGCAGGACTTCTTTGGCGGCGAGCGCCAGCGTGTAATCCTCGCCAATCGCGACTCCCTCGTCCGAGACAAGCGCCAAGCGATCGACATCGGGGTCAACCGCCATGCCGATGTCGCAGTGGGAATCCTGTACGAGCTTCTGCAGCTCTCCAAGGTTTTCAGCGACCGGCTCGGGCGGTCGTGGAAAGCGGCCGTCGGGCTCCATGTTAATCGTAGCGAGCTTGCAACCGAGCAACTCGAGCAGGACCGGCATGAACGCACCGCCCGCGCCGCGAACGCAGTCGAGGCCGACTCTGAATCCCTTTTTCCTGATGCCGGACACGTCCAGAAAAGGCAGGGCGAGAATCCTTTCGATGTGCTCCCTGGCCGCGTCCTTGTCGTGGGTCACGGTGCCGAGCTTGTCCCACGTCGCGCGTGGGATATTTCCGTCGACGATCTTTCGCATCTCTGCCCCCTCCGCGCCATCGAGGAACAGTCCGGATGGCGCGATGAACTTGAGGGCATTCCACTCGATCGGGTTGTGGCTGGCGGTTATCGCGAGACCGCCATCGGCCTGATGATGCTCGACAGCGAGTTGTATCGTTGGCGTCGGGACCATTCCGACGTCGATCACGTCACACCCAACCGATTGCAACGCAGCGTGCACGACGGGCTGGAACATTGGTCCCGAAACCCTGCTGTCGCGACCCACCACGACGCGTGCTTTTCCACCGGAGCGCGCGAGAGCCCAGGCGCCGAAGCCAGCTGCGAATTTCGCGACGACTTCGGGTGTTAGCGCTTCTCCGACGCGCCCACGCACGCCGGAGACGCTGACCATCAAACCCTCGTAAGCCATTCGTGCCGTGTCCCTTGGTTTCCTATTGGTGCCGGATTAGCCCGTAATGTACTCGTCCAATGCGGGGCGGATGACGGAAAACGCTCGCTCGATTGGTTAACTTCTCAGGCATCACCTTACTCTTTCACACCCCGAAAGGCGCATGACCCGCATCTTTGACGAAGATCTCAAGTCTTCATTCGGCACTCGCGCGATTCACGCAGGACAGCGGCCGGATCTGCTGTCTGGCGCGATCATGACGCCGATCTACACGACGTCCACCTACGTGCAGGAAGGGCTCGGGAAAAACAAAGGATACGAATACGCTCGCGGTAAGAATCCCACCCGCGAGGCGCTGGAGCGAAATGTCGCTGCGCTCGAAGGTGGCACGCATGGCTTCGCGTTCAGCAGCGGAATGGGCGCGACCGATTCGATCATGAAGCTGTTCAAGTCGGGCGACCACATCGTCGCTGGCGAGAGCAGCTACGGTGGAACCTTCAGACTCTTCGACAAGATCCTCAAGAATTTCGGGTTGTGCTTCTCATATGTGGACAGTCGTGATCCACAGAAAGTCGAAGACGCGTGCGCAAAAAACACGGTCGCGATCATAATGGAGACGCCGACCAATCCGCTGATGCGGATTACCGACCTCACGGCGGTAGGCCAGATCGCCAGGCGCAAGAACGCTCTTTTCATAGTCGACAACACGTTCGCCTCGCCTTACTTCCAGCGCCCGTTTGACCACGGTGCGGACATCGTCTACCACTCCAGCACCAAATACCTGAACGGGCACAGCGACATGGTTGGCGGCATTGCGATCGTGCGGGACGACTCACTAGCCGAGCGGATGCAGTTCATTCTCAACACGGGAGGCGCAATACCCGGCGCGTTTGACGCGTGGCTGGTGCTGCGCGGTACAAAGACGTTGCACCTGCGAATGCCCCGTCACGACGAGAATGGCCGCCAGATTGCGACATGGCTCGCGGAAAAACTCGGAGATGAGAACGTGATTTACCCCGGCCTGCTTTCGCATCCACAGCACGAGCTCGCCAAGCGTCAGATGAAGGGCTTTGGTGGAATGATATCTGTACTGACCGGGAGCAAGGAAAACGCGGCCAAGGTACTCGGCAAAGTCCGCGTTTTCTCGCTCGCTGAATCACTTGGCGGTGTCGAAAGCCTGATCAGTCACCCTGCCTCGATGACACACGCATCGGTTCCGGCAGAGCGTCGTGCGGCGTTGGGCCTGAGAGATGACCTCCTTCGACTTTCGTGCGGAGTCGAAGACGTTGGAGATCTCATCGCCGATCTCGACCAAGCTTTCTCATGAAAGTGATGATTGTGGGCGGCGGCGGACGGGAGCACGCTCTCGCCTGGAAGCTGTGCCGCGATAATCCCTCTATCGAGCTGATCATCGCTCCTGGAAACCCGGGGATCGAATCGCTCGGGCGCTGTGTTCCGATCGGAGCCGACAAACTCAAGGACCTCGTAAACCTCGCCGACGGAGAGCAGATCGACCTGACTGTCGTCGGGCCGGAGTCACCCCTTGAGGCGGGGATAGTAAACCTCTTTCAAACGCACGGGCTGCCGGTTTTTGGTCCGACGCGCGAAGCGGCGCGAATCGAGACGTCGAAGCGATTCGCCAAAGAGTTGATGGTTCGCAGTGGAATTCCGACCGCTCGAGCAACGCACCACAGCGACGCGAAGGAAGCAAAGGCGGCACTCGCCAATTTCGCCTCGCCGGTTGTGATCAAGGCCTCGGGGCTTGCTGGCGGCAAAGGCGTCATCGTGGCGCAGAGTACAGCGGAAGCAGAGCGGGCCATCGACGCGATGCTCGGCGATCGTGTGTTCGGTGCCGCGGGACGAGAGATACTCATCGAGGAGTTCATGGAAGGCGAAGAGCTCTCCTTGTTCGCAATC
>DASWCI010000347.1:0-4243 GCA_036390195.1 Gemmatimonadaceae bacterium | reverse complement strand
GATCGCGCGCGCATGTACTGCGGTTGCGATCTGGCCGAAGATCGTCTCGCCAATCCTAAGCGGTCGTGCAGTCGGAGGCGCAAGCGCGCGCACCGCGACACTTCGCGTGGCAGAATCCACGGTACCGCCGACGTCGATGATATGTCCGACCCCCAACGGCTCACCTTTCGCGCTTTCGCCGGCGCTGAGCGTCACCGATGCCCCGGAAGCGATTCGCGCCGCGTCGGTTGGCGAAACGTTGAAGATTATGTCCAGCGCGCCGAGGTCAGCAACTTCAACAATCGGCTGCGTCGCATCGACGGATGCGCCGAGCGGGGCGTTGAGCTTGGTGACGACTCCGGAAATTGGCGCGCGCAAAGTTGCGAGCTGCGCTGACCTCCGCGCGAGTGCCGCTGCCGCCCGCGCCTGAGCCAGCTCGGTCGCCGTCTGATCAGCGTCTTTGCGAGGGACGATGCCTGCGTCGGCGAGTCGACGCGCTCTTTCGTAGTTCCGCTCGGCGGCGAGGAGCGCTGCTTCAGCGCTCTGCGCCGCCGCCACGAAAGGCGCTTGCTCGAACGCTACCAGAGCCGTTCCAGCGCTGACCTTCTGACCCCGCGAGACGTAGACGACTGCAATACGAGCCGGACCAGGCGGGCTGAGTGATGCGATGTGACCGCTTCGCGCGCTCACAGTTCCGATCGCGCTGATGATCTCTGCGAAGGGCGCAATTGTCGCGACTGCTGTTTTCACCTGCACGAGCGCGTTCGGACCCGATTCATTTTCGGAATCGCGGCAGCCGAATACGCTGGCAATTAGAAGGCAGACAGCGAAGCGTTTCATTGCGTGGCTGGCGTCAGGTTGTAGAGCCTGAGAGTTGCGGTTGCAATCCAGGCTTGCGCCAGATCGTCAATGTACTGCGACAAAATCTCGCGGGCGTTCCGCTGCGCCTCGAGCACCGCCGGAAGACCCTGCGCCCCTTCGCGGTATGCAGTCAGCGACATCGCGGCTACCCTTGTCGCACTCTCGATGAGCACTCGATCGCGCTCAATCTTTTCGAGCGCAAGATTGCGCGCCCGGGTCGCGCGTCCGATAACTGACTGTGTCTCGAATCGCGCCAGCGACAGTTCAGCGCGTGCGCGCTCGCGTTCGGCTTCAGCCAGCGCGATCGGGCCGCGATTCCGATTCAGAATTGGAAGCGGAATTGACAAACCGATGGTCGGAAGAATCCCGCGCTCGGATGGGTCACGGTGCTCGATCCCCGCCTGGACGCTGAGCGGAGTAAGGAGGCTTCGTCGCTGCGCACGTACCCAAAGATCGGCAGCGGTGAGCACCTGCTCGGCGGCGGCAATCGGCAACGCGCGCCCGGCAAACGAGACGCCGCTGCTCGTTGGCGGCAGCGTGAGGGAGTCGACTGGAGTTACCGAGACTCGGTCGGTGTCCAGTCCCATGACGACTTGAAGATCGAACAAGGTGGATACGTAAGTGAGAGAATCAGCCGCGGCCTGGTTCGCAGCTTGTCCGGCATTTACGGTCGCGAGCAGAACATCGAGCTCGCTCGCGTCTCCGGCGTCTCTGCGGAGGACCGCCATGCGCCGTAGACTGTCGGCATCCTTTGCGTTTCGGCGTGAGAGGCGCAAGTGCTCGAATGCGGCCAGAGCGCGGGTGTAGGTCGTGTCAGCGTCGAGAGCCGCGGCGGCGCGCTCGAACCGGAAGCGATACTGACTCGCAAGCCTGGTGGCTTGGGCAGAGCGAATTCGCGCCGACCGAACGCCGGTCAGATCGATCGGGAGATCAACGATCTCATGGTAATTGGGCGTGGACTTCGAGTAGGTCATCGCGACACTCGGATTGTCTCGTTGCCGCGCGGTCATAAGTTGCGCGGAGGCTACGAGAGTATCGGCCCGGGCGACTCCTGCTCGCGCACCGCGAGTGACAGCTAATTCAACCGCCTGCTGCCTGGTAACAGGTTGCTGGCTCCGTGCAACCGCCGAGAGAAACGACACGAGGACAGTCGCTCGGACAAGAGAAAGCATCAGGGAATTTACGCCGCGCCGTGAAGACAAGTTGGGTGGGGCAAGGCCCATTCCGTCGCCTCGCACCCACCCTTTGTACGTTCCAGCCAGCGCCGCGGAGGGGACCACCCCTCCGTACTACTTCGTCGTCTTCTTTTCCTTGGCTTCCTTGGCGGCTTCTTTCTTCTCTGTCTTCGGGGACTCGTGAACCTTGGCAACCACAGATCCGTCGATTGCGTTGACGTTCACTTCGTCGATTCCGGTTTTACCGGGAGCGGTGATGTCGAACGAATAAATGAGCTTGCCGTGCTCGCGCTCGAGCTCGCTCGATTTGACGGTTCCGTTGGGAACTTCCTTCAGCGCTGTAGCTCGCGCTGTTTCTTCGGTGATCTTCGCTTCTTTCTGCAGATCGGCCTGGGTCTCCGCCTTCTTCATCTTCCTGTGCCGTTTCGCGGTGGTGCTGGCCTGTGTCGCGGGTTTGACCGTGCTCTTGTAGGTACTAGTGCCCTGGGCACCAGCGACGGTGGTGGTAGCAGCGATGGCAACCGCCATGGCTATCACTTTGAACATGCGTCCTCCTCAATGTGTTGGAACTGCAACCCGTGGATCGTGGGTATTACGGTGCGGTTATCGTCTTGAATCATAGGATGCAAAGCTGTCATACTGATTACAGCGTGTGCGCACGGCCTCGCGCGATGTAAATTGGCGCCATGAGAGTACTTCTTGTCGAGGACGATCCCGGTTTGGGAGCGATCATCAAGACCGGCTTCGCGGAGCACGGAGTTCAGGTCGTCACAGTTGCGAACTACGCCGACGGTAAAATGAAAGCGGTGCTCGGGAGCTTCGACGTCATCATCCTCGACGTCATGCTGCCCGGTGGCAGCGGCTTCGACCTCTGCCGCGAGTTACGGTCGCGCGAGATCGCGACGCCAATACTCATGCTCACGGCGCGCGATACCGTGGACGATCGCGTGGCAGGCCTCGAGGTGGGCGCCGACGACTACCTCACCAAGCCCTTCGCCTTCCGCGAGCTGTTGGCGCGGGTCAGAGCTTTGGCGAGGCGACGTGGTGCGCCACTGCCCGAGACGCTGCGTGTTTCCGACCTCGAGGTCGATCTCAATGCGCAGCGTGTGCGACGTGCCGGAAACCCGATCGAGCTTACCGCGAAAGAATTCTCGCTGCTGGAGTTTTTTGTGCTTCATCACGGTCAGGTCGTGGACCGGGCGGCGATCACCGCACACGTGTGGGATGAGAATCACGACCCGTTCACTAACGTGCTCGAGGTGCTGGTGCGGCGACTCCGTCGCAAAATCGACGATGAGTATTCCGTCAAGTTGATCCAGACCGTGCGGGGCGCCGGGTATCGTTTTGGCGATTGAAGCGACTTCGTCGCGGCTGGGAATTCAGCGTCTCATCCGGCTGCGGCTTCGCCTCACAATCTGGTACGTCGCCACCTTTGGCCTCATCATTCTGCTGTTGGGCGGCGGCCTTTTCATAGTCATTAGCCATCAGCTCTCGCAGCAACTCGACGATTCTCTGCGAAGTGCTACGCTGGAGCTCGTGCGAGCTGCTCGCATCAGAGAGCTGGAACAGAGAGGTGGGGCAGCTCAGGGGCGCGTGTTCGATGCAGTCGACGAACTTACGATTCCGGACCGTGTGCTTTACCTGCTCGACGTAAAGGGAAATCCGATCAAGCCGACCAAAATCGACGCGTGGATTCGCCGCGCCGCGAGCGAAGCTGGAAAGGCTGGGCAGGTAACGGTCCAGCATGAGGTTCCTGATGAAAAGACGCTCCGACTCCACGCCCAGCGCTTCAAGCTTGCTTCGGGCAAACAGGTCGTTGCGGTGGCGGTTGCCGACCAGGAGGAGCTCGAAGACAAGTACGCGGATCTCATCGCGGCGTTTGTCGCAATCGCGTTCGCCGCGCTCATTCTAGTCGCCGCTGGCGGTTTCATTCTCGTTCGCAAATCAACGGCTCCGATCGAGCGGTCGATCGAATTCATGCGCCGCTTCATGGCTGACGCCGCGCACGAGCTGAGGACGCCGATCACAATTCTCAGGACGCGCGCCGAGATCGCGCTCCAGCAGCCACGTGAAGCCGCCAACTACGTTTCTGCGCTTCGCGGCGTGGAGGCGGAGGCGCATCGTCTGGGAGGCATAGTCGATAGTCTCCTCGTTCTCGCTCGCGCTGATGCGGGCGAGCGACAGATCGAAAAAGAGAGGATCTTTCTCGACGATATCGCGGTCGATGC
>DASWCI010000346.1:0-2602 GCA_036390195.1 Gemmatimonadaceae bacterium | reverse complement strand
GTGGAATAGGGAAGCCGGAACCAATTGGATGTCCTGATTCGCCGAGCTACGTCAGGCGCGGCGAGAAAAAAATTTCGGAGGCTGTATGGCCGTTGATCGATCCGTAACGTTTACCGGGATTCAATTCGAGAATCCCTTTCTGCTTTCCTCGGCGCCACCGACCGAGTCGGAATCGAACATCACGCGCGCGTTCGAAGCCGGATGGGGCGGGGTCGTCACGAAGACAATCGGTCTCCATCCGGTTGTGAACGTGTACGGGGCGAAAGCGAAGTTCATGCGGACCACCCCGGAAGACGCGAACGTGTCGATGAAAAAACGCCCCGGTGCTGCGTTGCACTCGTCGTGGAACTGGGAGCTGATCTCCGACAAGACGCTCGAGTGGTGGGCGCCGCGCATCCGCCGTATAAAGGAAGCTTTCCCGAACAAGGTGCTGATTGCTTCGATCATGGCGGGATCGGGCAACGACAAGGAGCTACGGCACTGGCAGGAGCTGGCAGAGACAGCTCAGGGCGAAGGGGCCGACGGACTCGAGCTCAACTTCTCCTGCCCGCACATGGATCGGCGCGACATGGGATCCAACATCGGGAAGGATCAGGGCCTCTGTTCGGTAGTTACGGAGGCGGTGAAGGAAGTCGCCAAGGTGCCAGTGTGGTGCAAGCTCACGCCGGCGACGGCGGACATTGTGGTAGAAGCGGCAGCCTGCTTCCGCGGCGGAGCCGACGCGATCGTCTCGTCGAACACGTTTCCATCGATACCTTTGATCGATCCGGAGACGCTCGAGTTCGAGATCAACGTCGATGGATTCGTGTCGAGTGGCGGTCTTGGCGGGCCAGCAATTCTTCCGCTCTCTCTCGCGAAGATGGCGCAGCTGACGAAGGCATTCCCCGACAAGAACTTTTCGGGGATCGGCGGCATCTCCGATTTCAATCAGGCGCTCTCCTACTTCGCGCTCGGCTGCGGAACAGTGCAGGTTTGCACCGCCGCGATGCTCGATCAGGCAATCGGACCGAACGTGATCAGAAAGCTATTGGCTGGACTTGATCGATTCCTCGGGGAGCACGCCAAGGACGGCTGGAAGAACGTCGAAGATTTCCGCGGCATCCGTCGCGACAGGATCGTGCTTCAGTCGGAGATTCGTCGACCCGACTCGGCTGACTATCACTCTGGTTACGAAACCGTCGAAGGATATGCGGCGCCGCAGCCCGAAGTTGCGGTGCGGGCGTAGCTCGTGACGATCGCATCTACTTCCGCGCCGCGCGCTCGCACGGCAAGCGGCAAAGGAGCTGCTGCTCCTCGCGCACCGCTCCCAATGCCGCCCTCCGGCCACGTTCCCAAGCCGTACACCGGGCCATCGCGCGAGGAAGTGCTGGCGATGCGACGGAAGTACACGAACCCGGCAATCTTCACTCTGTACGGAGAGCCGCTGCTCATCGTCGAGGGATACATGCAGTGGCTGTTTGACGAGACGGGCCGCCGATATCTCGACATGTATGCCGGAATCGTTACCGTTTCCTGCGGACACTGCCATCCGAAGATCGTTGCGGCTATCGAGAAGCAGGTGGAGACGCTGCAGCACGCGACGACGATCTATTTGCATCCGAACATGGCGCTGCTGGCAAAGAAGCTCGCGTCGAAAATGCCGAAGGGACTCGACGTTACTTACTTCGTGAATGACGGCAGCGAGGCCAACGATCTCGCCGTCACGATGGCGCGGCTGTACACAAGCAACACCGACGTCATCGCGCTGCGCAATGGGTATCACGGTGGATCGCCGAGCGCGATGGGTCTGACCTCGCACCACACCTGGAAGTATCCGCTGCCGAGCTCGATCGGAATCCATCACGCGGTTTCACCGGATCCTTATCGGAGCCCGTTCACGGGGACACCGGAAGAAATCGCGACCAGGAGTGCGGAAGACATCCTCGGAATCATCCGCTACTCGACACCAGGCAAGATCGCCGCGTTCATCGCCGAGCCAATTCAGGGCGTCGGCGGAGCGACACACGGGGCGCGCAATTATCTGCGCGAGGCGTACAAAATCACTCGCGACCACGGCGGCCTCTGCATCGCCGACGAAGTTCAAACCGGGTTTGGACGCACGGGCGATCATTACTGGGGCTTCGAGAATTTCGACGTGGTGCCTGACTTCGTCACCATGGCGAAAGGCATCGGCAACGGAGTTCCCCTTGGCGCGGTCACCACGCGGATGGAGATCGCGCAGTCGCTGACCCAGCGCATTCACTTCAATACGTTTGGCGGAAATCCGGTCTGCATGGCGGCCGGTCTCGCGGTGCTCGACGTTATCGACGAGGATGGGCTTCAGGAGAACTCGCGCGTGTTGGGAAAGAGGCTGAAGGACGGCTTCAAGGAGCTAGCCAAACATCATCAGCTGATCGGCGATGTCCGCGGCATGGGCCTGATGCTGGGCGTCGAGCTGGTGCGCGATCGCACGACAAAGGAGCCGGCTAAGAAGGAGACACTCGCGCTGCTCGAGGCTGCGCGCGAAATGGGCGTTCTCATTGGCAAGGGCGGCCTCGAGGGCAACGTGCTGCGGATCAAGCCACCAATGTGCATCACTGCCGAAGACGCGGATTTCACCATC
>DASWCI010000345.1:0-8318 GCA_036390195.1 Gemmatimonadaceae bacterium | reverse complement strand
CGAGACCACTTACGCCGAAGTTATAAGTGTAGCTGTCATCCGGAGGACTGGTCCCGCCCTTGAACTTGTAGCTGGTGCGAGTGCCACCGGCACCGATGATGAACTGGCTCTCCCTGCTGCCGAAAAGACGGAGCGGGAAGTTGTAGTTCAGGCGGGCCGCGAACGCGTGCGCGTTGACATCGGTTGGACGGACGCCGCCGGAGAATTCGTTGTTCTGGGGGGAGTAATAGCCGTCACCCTCGATCTCCCAACGGGGATCAGAGAGGAAGACTCCCAACCGGCCACCGTATCCCAATCCATCCTTTGGATTCGCAACGCCTTCAATACCGGCGTTCTTGTCGAACCACGTCCACTGGGCGAACCCACCGAGCTCCACGGTTCCCGGAAGTGGGGCAGCCATCTCGTCCCACCATACGTACGGAGCATACATCACCGGATTCGAAGTGGCACCACCGCCGAAAAGATTGCGGAGGTCGGGCGAGAGCTGCAGTCCAGCCTGCGCGCCGAAATCGAACTTCCCGCCGTTGGAGGGCAGGTAGTTTACGAGTCCGTCGACACGCAGCGAGACGCCGCCGAAGCCCAGGTTGAATCCGAGCAGTCCGTTGGCTCCGAACTGATAGGTGCCGGGCGACGTGTCATCCGGCCCGCGGAAGTTCTCGAGCGCGCCACCCGCGCCAATGTGAATCGAAGGGAGGTTGCCGAGCGGGAAGCTGTACACGAGGCGGGCAGTGAATGCGCTCGCCTTTACATCGCCACCAAGAGCACCCGATCCCAGGAAGCGGGTGCCGCTCTTCGCCTGCGCCGGCGTGTACCAGCCATCAGCCTCGACATTCCAATTCGGCGCGACGAACGCACCAACTCGACCACCGTAGCCCCACGAATTACCGAAGCTGGTGTCCAGATTCCATTTGCTATCGAAGTGCGTCCACGTACCGAAGCCTCCTACCAGCAACGTACCGGGCGACTGCGCCGCCGCCGATCCGCCGAGGAGTAAGGCCGTCAGCGCGCAGACGGTCCAACTTCTTCTCAACATGATGGTTTCCTCTCAAAGGGTGGAGATTCTTTGCAGCGGTTACCGCGGTTGCACGTTGCGTCGTGAGGCAGGATGCATGCCCAGTGAGCGCACAAGCACTCTCCAGACCCAACCGCCTCACAACCGGACAAACTAGCAAATCTTTTCGGAGACGCTAGTGTTGCACACGTTAAATTCAACGCGACAAACATTCGTCACGCTCCGCAGATTTTACGGCAACGGTAACCGTTCTCGTCGTGGCCAAATCGGCTTGCAAGTGCCACGCCAGCCAACTGCTGTGGCGGGAAAATGCACGACTTTAAGTCCGAATTAAGTGCATTCCGAGCGCGAATCCGGCCTTTTGGGGTGCACCCGCGCACGTGCCGTTCGTCGCTCCGCGCAGTGGCGAATCCGCTGATCAATCAGCGATGTACAGCTGGCGCGCCCTATGAAACAACGCGCCGCCACCATGACCCTCGCTGACGCGCCAGCACTCTTTCGGTCGTCGCCTTCCACGCTTTCTTCATCTCCGATCCGTCGGCGAATCGCCCTTCCGATTTCGCCGCAAATGCTTTGCGAAACCAGTTGCCAAGTACTGTTGGAAAAGCTCCGAGGTCTGCGCGCTCACTCAGCTGCCGCGCAAGTATGCTCTTGGCGTCATCTTCGCCGAACGGTGTGTCGCCGGTCAGCGTGAAGTACACAATCGCTGCCAAAGCGAAATAGTCCGCACCCGGTCCCTGCGGCTCGCCAAGGAGTTGTTCCGGCGCCGCGAATGCGGGCGTACCGGTCGTGCCTGCGACATCCTCTCCCGTTACGTTAGCAATTCCGAAATCGGTTATGCGCCAGCGGTGATAACGGTCGATGAGAATGTTCTCGGGTTTGAGATCGCGGTGCAGAATTCCATTCGCGTGCGCGACGATCAGCCCATCCAGAACCTGCTCGACCTGCGACGCAATCTCGGCGAGCTGGCGAGGTCCTGATCTGGCAACGAGACTGGCAACGCTGCCTTCTTCCGCAAGCTCCATCGTATACCAGGAAAGATCCCCGCTCGAATCCCAGTCATAAATCGGAACGATCGCTGGATGCGCGAGCTGGGCAGCCAGCTTCGCTTCACGCCAGAATGCTTTTACGGCTTTGTCGTCACGGGCAACGAGCGGATGCAGCGCCTTCAGCGCCACCTCCCGCTCGAGAGACAAGTCACGGGCGCGCCATACTGTTCCGAACGCGCCGCTGCCAAGCTCCGACAGAATCTCGTAATCGTCACCCACTGCCCAGCGCACCCGAGCTTCGGCGGACTGATTGCCAGTTCGGTCGGGTTCGCCGCGCACCATCGGGACCGAGCGAGATGGATCTCCTCGCTCGACCGCGCGCAAAAGCACAGCAAGCGACGGGAACCGATCAGCCGGATTCGTTGACAGCGCACGGTCAAGCGCCGATGCCAGCGCCTCCGGCGTTTCTGGTCTCACCAACTTTATTGGCGGTGCACCGTGTGCGGGGGGAGTTTCCCCCGTGAGGGCCGTGAAACACATCGCAGCGAGCTGCCACTGATCGCTAGCAGGCGTTGGCACCCATTCGCTCCCTTCCCACTCGGGCGGCATCGGCAACAGCTCGGCACGCATTGGACGTCCTGCATCGAAAGGCCTGATCTCCACGGGTCCGCTGCCTGGTCGGACTCCGGCCGGAATTGCTGCACGTGGAACTGCCCACTGCCACTCCAGCATCCACAGGCGTCCAGTCGGAGTAGTCCATAAGGCATCGCCATTCAGTCCGCCATGCGCGATGCCAGTCTCGTGCAGATAGGCAAGTGTTGAGCAAGCTCCGCGCAGCATCTGGAATACGTACGGAATGTCCGCCAACCCGAGCCGCGCGAGACGAGCGCGTACGGTTTCTCCCGTGACCCAACGACGCAAATATCCGGGTCCGCGGCGGCTCTCGCGGTATGACGTCCAATAATGGTACGTCGTCGGAATCGACGGATGACTCCTCTGCGCCAGCTGCTTCGCTTCCTCGAACAGCCATGCCGCGTGCGCTGGATCCGGAGCGGTCACGAGCGATAGCGATCGCCCCAGTGCGTCGATCACTTCCTGATAGTGGCGATAGTCGCCCACCATTCCACCAGGACCCCACGACCAGTCCGGCGGCAGCTGCCAATCCGCCAGGTGTGCCGGCAATACCTTGGTGGCGCGGGGCGTTACCACTCCGCGGCTAGCCCCGCTCATGCCTCGCTCCGTGCAAGCAGTATCAGCACTCTCGTTCCCGTTCCTTCCTCGCTGGTGAGGGCGATCTCACCTCCCCAGGCTTCGATCAGTCTCCGGCTGACGGCGAGGCCGAGTCCGCTTCCGGTGGTGCGCGTCGAAAAATGCGGCTCGAAGATTCGGGGCAACACCGCCGGCGGAATCCCCGAGCCATCGTCCACGGTTTCGATCGTCACTCTTCGCTCTTCCTCGTGCAGCACAATGTCCACGTGACGGGCGCCAGCTAGTCGCGCGTTCTCGAAAACGTTGAGAAGCACGTCACGCATCTCGTCTTTGCGCGCCATCGCCCACACCGGCCTGTCGGCGCCACGCAGCTGCCATTTCACCTTTCGATCACCCATCTGCTCGAGACCCACGACGTCCTTCGTGACCGCAGCAACGTCCACATCCACAGCTGGTGGCAGATCCGCTGGTACACTTCCGTAGCGACTGAACGACCGCGCAATCTCGTCGAGTCTATCAATCTCGGCGAGAATCCGTCGGACGTTATCGTTGAGAACCCTGTCGTAATCAATGCGCGGGTCACTGCGAGCCCGCCGCAGATGTTGAACCCCCAGTCTAATCGGTGTGAGCGGGTTCTTGATCTCGTGAGCGACCTGGCGCGCCATCTCACCCCAGGCCAGGACACGTTCGGCGCGCGCCACTTCGATCCTGCTGAGCTCCAGATCTCGCGCCAGTCGCTTTGCCGCAATTCCGCTCAACCATAGCGCCGCGAGCGCGCCGGCTGCGGTCGCGAACAGGACGAGCATTCCCAGATCGCGGCGACGCCGATCGAGTACGATGTCATCGCTTCGCGCGGGCGCAGAAAGAACGTAACGCTGTTGGTCCGGTCCGAGCGCCGCACTGTAGCCGAAAAGCATTTTCGCGGAGCCAAGCTTTGCTTCCCACGCCGCGGAAAGCTCGCCTGCGCCCGCGAGACGGAGCTGCACCGGTGCCGGCAGCGGCCGTCCGGTTGGCGCGAGCACATCGAGCAACGTATCGCTCGTGCGCTCGAGAAACCCGTCGGAATAAAGAAAGAGCGGAGTCTCGAAGCGCCGTGCGGCGCCCGGCAGCTGCTCGTATTCGTTGCCGACAGCTACGGCGTGAAGCGTTTCATGAACGAGAACTTCGCGTGTCTGCAGATCGTCGCTTCGCAGCCTCTGATATGACCATACTGCGAACGCGATCGCCGGGATCACGAAGAACGCGAAGAGTGCCAGGGTAAGTCTGGCGTGGTACGTGTAAATCCACCGCGCCGCACGGACTCGGAGCCAGCGCAGGAATCCCTTTTCCGCCAGCGCCCCCAGCAGCCAGAAGACACCAGCGACCATCAGGTCGAAGAGGAGCACGAGGACGCCGCGCTCGGCACGCGCCCATGACGACCTCAAATCGATCTCGACGTGCGCCCGCATTGTCCCTGCGCTCGTCGAGATGAGTCGATCGCCGTGAAGCTCGTCTCCCATGCGGCGCCAGTGGACCCGCGAAGTATCAGCGACAACCGAGGGTGAAACATCGGCCAGAGCCACTGCATAAGGTGGATCGCCACCCGAAGGCAGCGCCATTCCAAGAAGCGCTGCGTACGGATTCGCGCTGAGCAGCCGCGTGCGCGGGAGTACCAGCACTGACGTCGCGCCGTCGAATGGATGCGACACTGCTGCGAGAATCTGAACGCCGGTTGGTCCGAGGATGCTTCGCGTCACTGTTTGCTTGCTGCCGAGTGCCTGCCTGACCGCGCTCGAAATGGCAATCGAATCCGTCTCGCTGGGTGCGACGGCGAATTCGGCTGTTGACTTCCCTGTCGGGTCCCATGCTGTCAGAGTCGCGGGGTATTCGGCGGAAGCCAGGTCCGACGCAGCATACGCTTTGAGCAAATCGGCGCGAGTCATTGGCGGCAGTGATTGCGAGAGCGACGCGACGAGGCGACGCGTGAGCTGAAGCGCATAGTCGTCCACGTGCCCAAGCGCTGCCACGTCCTGCTCGGCGAGTTGCATGCGTTGTCTGGATGTCGTCGACCAGAGACCTCCCAGCGCGACCAACGCTGATGCGGACGCGATGATCAGAGCGGCGCGAAGGGTAACTACGCCCGACTTGCCGAAAGCCATCCGCAGCATCCAATACGCCGCCAGCAACACGGCGAACAGAAAAAGAAAAAGTGGGACCTCCCAGGAAAGCCAGAGAGCTGGTGTAGATCCCCACGGCGGCTGCCCAATCCCTCGGACGATGTTCGACGCAAACGGGACCCCAATGCCAAGCGTGACCAAGGCGCCGAGCGCGGCGTATGGTCGCGGCCAACGGATTTCGGGGCGGACGCGAACGACAGCGTAAACGGCCATGAGGAGCAGCGCGGCGCTGATGCAGAGCGCGCCGGCGTTGGCGGTGAGCGGGCCGGCGAGCCTCGAGAAGTAATACGCTGGGTCGAAGACCCTCGACGTGTTCGAGAACGAGTTCCACGGTACGAGCGCCGTGATCGCGAGCGCGACAGCGATCGCGAACAGCCGCTCCGCCAGAGCACGTCTGTTCCTCCACGCGTAAACCAGAAACGCAAGAACGAGAATGACGAGTGCGACGGTTCCTCTCGCGCGCAGCATCGACGCGCGGCGAAACCTGATCTCGTCGGCAGTTGCCAAGCGAGGCAGCGCGCGCAAAATCGGAGTGTCACGTGAAGCGAGGACCACCGGCCCACCGCGGGTATTCTCCGGCGGCGAAAACTCGTATGCAGTAACTCCCTGAGCGGGAGCGAGACGTGTCTCCACGGATTCGGTGAGTCTGTTCGCCGGTGGCGCGGCGTCCAGCACGGCGGACGCAACAGCACGCCGGCTGTCGCGGCTCTTCACCACATTGAGGGTTGTATAGAACGGGTTGAACGTCACGCTCACCGGGCCCATGAGCGTGTCCGGGTCGATCCGCATCGCACCTGACCAGGCCAATGGATGATTGCGATCGAAGAGCACGACTGATTCGCCGTCTCTCTGCGGAGACCGGCCAGAGAGAAACGCAAAGGCTGCTTCCGCACCAGCCGGGGCATCGAGTGCGCGTGTTGCCCGCTCGTCGAGGCGTTGGCGTGTGTCGGCGAGCGCGCGCTCCAAGGCGCGGAGAGCGCCTTCGCTTGCGTCGACCCTCTCAGCGCCACTCGAAGTAACGGTGCCAGCGGTGCGCGGAAGTGCGGGAGTTCGGACCCACATCGCGATAACAAAGAGCGGGATCGACGCAGCGGCGAGGATTGCGCGTCGCCGGAGACGTCCGCTTCTTACATTAAGGCTACCAGCTGATGCGATGACTCTTCCCTCCCCAATACCGGTTTCCGCGCCACTGCGGGTAAAGGAGCTCAACCCCGCGCAGGTCACTGCGATACTCGGCAACGACCCGCGCCTGATCATACCCATCGGCACGTGCGAGCAGCACGGTCCTCACCTTCCGCTCGGCTGCGACACGATCATCGTGGAGCGCATGGCAGACGATCTGTCGGCGGAATATGGCGTGTTGAGGGCGCCCACGGTGGAGTACGGAGTGAACGTCGACACTGAACGGGGTTTCACCGGCAACGCTTCGTTGAGAAAGAAGACTCTGCACCGGATGCTGAATGACCTCATTGATTCGTGGGAGGCGACTGGCGTGCGGGAGTTCATTCTGCTTACCGCGCACGGGCACGATCCGCATCAGGAGGCACTTGCAACCGTTATCACTACCGCAGCTCGCGTCAGAGTCGTCGACATGTTCGGCGTAAATCTCTCGGATCTGCTCGAAGGACAGAGAGAAGCAATGCACGGGGACGAAGTCGACACTTCAATCATGCTCTTTCTGGCACCCGAGATGGTGAACCTGGATCAGGCACAGGATTACATGATGTCTCGCGAGCAGCTCAGACGGTACAGGCGCGGCTGGCTTACTGTTCCAAGCGGGAGCGCGGGATCGATCGGAAGACCGTCGCTCGCGTCAGCAGAAAAGGGGAAGCTCATTTACGACCGGATCTATTCCAAGATCAGCGACCGAATCTTCCTGGCGCCCGCGCCGGCTGAGTGACCCACGTGCCCCGGACTATGCCGCCGGGAAGCTCAGAACACACGGCCGAAGCTTAACGCTATGGCTCCGGCAAAAGCTCAGACCACACGGGTAACACTTAATTCAATCTTAAGGAAACTCGGTGTGTTCGGCGCTGAAACTCTGTTGTATAGTTGCCCGTACATGTTCCAAAAGCTCACCTCTTCTATAATGATGCGATCACTGCTTTTCATATGTCTGGCCGCGGGCGCCGTGCAGGCATCCGCCCAAGGCGTTCCGCGGGATACGACTGCCCCCGCCACGCTGACAATCGATCAGGCCATCGAGCTCGCGCGACGCAACAATCCCGAGCTTCAACAGACCCTCAATAACCGGATCAATGCCCGCGCGGCAGTGCGAAGCGCGTACGGCGCTCTGCTCCCGAGCGCGGACGCGTCGTTCGGCGTGCAAAGGCAGCAGGGCGGGCAGCAGATCTTCAGCGGCACCAGTTTGGGCGCGAGCTCCGACGTCAACCAGTCCAACTATCAGATCGGACTCAATTACAGAATCAACAGCGGCACGCTGATCACACCGAGTCTACAGCGTGCCAATCGCGATGCAGTGGAAGCTGACATCACCGGCGCGAGCGAGACGCTGCGCAACAACGTTCGACAGCAATATCTGTCGGCGCTGCAGGCCGAGGCGAACGCGGACCTGCAGGACTCGCTCGTGGTTGCAGCACAGCAGGAACTGATTCTCGCGCAGGCGAGGGAGATTGTCGGATCGGGCACGCAACTCGACGTCCAGCGCGCCGACGTTGCGCTCGGTCTTCAGAAGGTACAGTCGCTGAAAGCAAGAAATCAGGTCGATATCGAGAAGCTGCGGCTGTTTCAGCTGATGGGCACTCCTCAGCCCGCGAACGTAAAGCTCGTAAGCGAGTTTCCGGTTACGCCGATGAACTTGAATCTCCAGGATCTGATTCAGTCGGCGCACCGTGAGAACCCGGTCGTTCTCGCGCTGCGATCCAGAGAACACGTGGCTGATCTGAATGTGAGGCGCGAGAAGGGCGAGTACTCGCCCACACTGACGCTATC
>DASWCI010000344.1:0-7376 GCA_036390195.1 Gemmatimonadaceae bacterium | reverse complement strand
GCCGAATAGCTGCTCGGGATCCCCGGCTCGTTTCGACAATCGCATCCAGAGCGCATCCATGGGCGAGCCGAAGTCAATCGGCTGAAGTCTGGCCTCCTCGCGCATGTGCGAATCCCTGCCATCAGCGGCAACGACCAGATCGGCGCGTAGCTCTCGCTCCCCCTGCCGTGTCTTTACCCGGACGCCGGCGACGCGATCAGCCTCGAAGACGAGCCCCGTCACTTCCGCTTCCATATCCAGGTGGAATGACGGGTACCTCCGTGCACGCTCGGCCAGGAAATTCAGGAAATCCCACTGCGGCATGAACGCCAGGAACTTGCAATGCGTTGGAAGGTGACTAAAATCGGCGAGCGTGAGAGTGGTGTCGCCGATCTGGCCGGTGAGCTTGCGCACCTTCGAGTGCGGGAGCTCGAGGAAATCGTCGAGCACGCCGAGCTCGTAGAGGATCTCCAGCGTCGATGGGTGCACAGTGTCGCCGCGGAAATCCCTGAAGAAATCGGCGTGCTTCTCGAGCACTGTAACGCTGATACCCGCGCGCCCGAGGAGATAGCCGAGCATCATTCCGGCGGGCCCGCCACCAACGATGCAGCAGTTCACGAATTAGTATAGGCCATTCAGGGTGACGGCGATATTCTGTTCGCAATAATTACTCCGGAGTTTCTTTGTCTTTCAAGGATCTAAAGACAAAACTCACGAGATTAATCGTCGATCAGCGGCTGCTCCTCCTGATCTACGTCTCCGCGGCACTCATCGTGACTATCCAGCGCGGGGTCTTCGGATTCCCGAACGACTTTGCAATCTTCCGCGCCTCTTTCTGGAATTTGCTCGCGAACAGAGACCTGTACGTGCTGCGCCTGGATCAGGCGCGGGACTACTTCAAGTACTCGCCATCGTTCGCGCTGCTGTTTGCCCCGTTCGCCGTCCTTCCATTCGCTGCCGGCCTCTTTCTCTGGAACGTAGTCAATGCGCTCGCGATTTTTTTCGCGCTGAGAGTCCTCTTGCCTCGCGACCAGTGGGCGCTCGCGCAAGCACTAACTTTCCTGCCGACACTTCGCTCCATTCAGGCGTCTCAGAGCAACGCCCTCGTTGCCGCACTAATCATCCTTGCCTTCGTGAGCTTTGAGCGCGGCTGGCTCTGGCGCGGTGGAATGTCAATCGCGCTCGGTGCCGTCACCAAAATATTCCCACTTGCAGCCTTAACCTTCGCTCTACCACGTCCTGATCGAGTGCGGGCAATACTGGTAACTGTCCTCAGTACAGGAATTCTGGTCGCGCTTCCACTCCTTGTAATCTCGCCGAGCGCGCTTGTCGCTCAGTACGAATCGTGGGGCGCACTGGAGCGGAGCGAAGCCAGCCTCGTCGGGTCAAGTGCGATGGAGCTCTTCCGCGGTGCCGGCATCACCTGGCCACCCTGGACCGTTCAGCTGGTCGCATGCGCAATCGTTCTCGGCGTGCTGATAATGCGAATGCGCGATTGGAATGACAGAAAGCTGCGACTCGAGTTCCTCGGCTTTGTGATGGTGTTCTGCGTAGTGTTCAACCACCGCGCTGAGCGTCAGTCCGCGGTGATCGCGTTGTGCGGAATGGTTATCTGGTACCTCGCGTCCCCGCGCGCGGCGTGGCGAACCGCCTTGTTCGCGATCGTCTATTCCCTGGTTGCGTTGACCAGTTCGAGCTTCGTGCCGGATGCGATCAAGCATATCCTCGGACCGCAGATGCGACTGTCTATTCCGCTTACGATTGTCTGGCTAGTGATGCTCGGCGAGCTGGCTCTTGTGCGGAACAATCAACGGCTGATCGCCGCCGGCGAAGGTGGTCAGCCTCACCCCGCAGCGATCGAGTAGCTCACGAAATTCGCGGGAACACAGAACCCTCAGCTCTGTTTCTCGCTCGGCTACATAGCTGTCTTGCTCGGCGAGTGACGCATCAGCGTAACCCGGATGGACCATCAGCTCCGTCGTTCCCGCCGGCAATCGAGGAATCAAAGCGAACAGTCGCGATGCGAATGATTTGCCGCCGTGCAGTGAGATGCCGACAAAGCGATCTGCACCGCCGTAGCCGCTAGTTACACCCGAGAGCCGAGCGCAAAAGAGAAGTCCGGCTTTCTTGAGCGTAGCTCGCCATTCGCGCGGATCAAAACCGAGCGGCTCGCAAAGAACGCGCACGCGAGAAATTCCTCGCGATGCGGCGGCTGTCGAGACCGCCGGGAAGATTGCTGGGTGAATGTGGATGTGGCGATGGCTGTCCAGATGCGTCGGCGGAAATCCAGCTTCGATCATTCGGTCGATCTGTGCCTGGCACTCGCGCAAAAGCTCGGCTCCGTCCAGACGTCCAAGCGAAGCGCGCGCGACCAACGCTGGCAAAGCGTAGAAATCGCCAGTTTTACGTCGTGTCAGTGATGGCGCGTCGGTGAGGGGGCGGCCGAGAGTGAGATTGAGGTGAATGCCAAGTGAGAGTGACGGGAGAGGAGCGGCGCGCGGCACCACACGGTCGAGAGCGTCCGCAAAGCTCGGCAGATTGACGATCATCGAAGCGGAAGTGACGACGCCAGCCTCTGCTGCCTCGATTATTCCGATGTTGACGCCGCGCGAGATTCCGAAATCGTCCGCGTTGATGATGAGTTGTTTCGGACTAGGCGTAGATCCCACGCGCACCATTCAGGCGAACACGAAGCAGATCCATCAGCATCCTCGCCCCATGCCTGGCAAACGAGATTGTGCTCGGCTCGTCGCTGTAGTAGAAATCGACCGGCACCTGCTCGATCTTCAAGCCGTGCAGACGCGCGATGAAGAGACATTCGAGATCGAAGCCGAAACCGCAGAGAGTCTGACGCGAGAAAACTATCTCGGCAGCACGGGCAGTGAAACCTTTGAGTCCAGCCTGGGTGTCGAGAATACCGGGAAGGAGAATTTGTTGCGACAATAGGTTGAAGAGGCGGCTCATCAAGTGCCGGGTGTAGAGATAGTGAAAAAAAGTCGGGCTCATCACGTATCGTGACTCTGGCAGCACGCGACACGCAATCGCCAGATCGCTCCCCGCTTCCAACGCGAGCAAAAGCTTGTTGATCTGGCAGCTGGGGTACGCCAGATCGGAGTCAACGAAGATTCGATAGTCTCCACTCGCGTGGAGCATCCCGCGCGCGACCGCGTGCCCCTTGCCCCGATTTGTTTCGTTCCTCAGGACGACCGTCGAGTCATTGTTTTCCGCGAAGGCGATGGCGATTCTCTGCGTCGAGCGCTCGCTGCAATCGTCGACGATAACGATTTCGGTCGAGAGCTCCAGTTGCGCGCGAAAGTCCCGCAGGTGGGTGAGAGTCGCCGACAGCTTGTGTCCACCGTTCCAGGTCGGGATGACTATCGACAAGCGCGGCCTCGCCAGTTCTGGCACCGGGGCGCGGGGGCTGTAGCGCTGCTGAGCCTGAGCTTCAACAAAAGCCATAGGTTGTGCGTAATAAACGCTTTTTTTTAGGCAAGGGCGAGGCCCCGAGGATACTCTGAGAGGCTTACAGCAGCATTACAACCTCCTTTGGGCGGCGAACAAAACGTCCGCGAAGAAGGCTACGCCGCCGGGTAGGGAGCGCACTATGAATCCGGCGCCTTCCAGCAGGCTTGTCCACTCACGTGCTCCCCTAAAGCTCAGTGTAGCGCCGGTCGATCGAGTGAAACCGATGCCTGTGGCGAGGCGCTCGTAGAGTCGATTCGCGGCGGCTTTGATACCAGCGTCCGAGTCTATCTCGCGTACGACGAGAACACCACCGGGAGCGAGGACGCGCGCCGCTTCGCTGATCAGGAATTGTTGGTCCCTTGGATCGAAATAGTGGAGAATGTCGATCATGGCGATGCCGTCGAGCGACGCCGATGCGAACGAGCCGAGGCTCTCCTTGAGGTCGCCCACCTCGAACCTTGGCCGGGAAGAAGTCGGCAGTCTCAGCGCTGCCCCTTCAGCAAGTCGAACGCGCTCAGGATCGTGGTCGATGCCGATGATCTCGCGCTGATCGGATCCGGCGGCTAGCGCGATCGCGAGGAGACCATGCCCCGACCCAAGATCCAGAATCCGTCCGCGCCCGGGGAGCGCGGATGCAATGCGGTCGTACGGAGTCAGGATCGAGCGCAGCCACAGAAAGCAACGCGTCGAGAGCGGCGCTTCGGCGAAGAATCGAATTTGCATCAAGAAAGACACCCCGTTCTGATACCAAAGTGAAAATCAGTCCGTTGGCCGGCAAGCCCGCGCCCGAATCGATACTCGCCAACATCCCACGACTCGTGACGGACTACTACGCGCTCGAGCCGGATCCCGCGGCGATCGCGCAGCGTGTCGCGTTCGGTACGTCGGGGCACCGCGGAACATCGCTGGAATGCTCGTTCAATGAGGAGCACATCCTCGCCATCACTCAGGCGATCTGCGTTCATCGCCGGCAGCAAGGTATAGATGGTCCGCTTTTCATCGGCATCGACACGCACGCTCTCTCCGAGCCGGCGTTCGCCTCCGCGCTCGAGGTTCTCGCTGCCAACGAAGTAGATGTGATGATCGACGATCGCGACGGATTCACGCCTACGCCGGTAGTCTCGCACGCGATCCTCGCCCACAACCGCGGCAGAACCAGCGGACTGGCGGACGGTATCGTGGTGACACCGTCGCACAATCCACCAGAAGACGGCGGCTTCAAGTACGACCCTCCGAGTGGCGGCCCTGCCGATTCCGCTACCACCAAATGGATTCAGGATAAGGCAAATGAGCTGATCGCCGGCGGCGTGAAAGATGTTCGTCGCATCCCGTTTGCGAGAGCGAAATCGGCGCCGACGACCCACCGCCATGATTACATGAACGCGTACATCGACGAGCTAAGCGCGGTCATCGATTTCGATGCGATTCGCGCCGGTGGGCTCAAACTCGGTGTCGATCCACTCGGTGGCGCCGGCGTTTTCTATTGGGACATGATCGCCGACCGTTACAGGATTCCGTTGACGGTCGTGAGTGAAGTCGTCGACGCGACGTTTCGATTCATGACCGTCGATTGGGATGGAAAAATCAGGATGGATTGCTCGTCGCCCTACGCGATGCAGCGACTCATCGGACTCAAGGATCGCTTCGACGTCGCGTGGGCGTGCGACACGGATCACGACCGGCACGGCATCGTCGCCAAAAGAACGGGCTTGCTCAATCCGAATCACTACCTGTGTGTCGCGATCTCCTATCTCTTCATGCATCGGCCCGACTGGCCGGCGACCGCCGCGGTCGGGAAGACAGTTGTCAGCAGCAGCATGATCGATCGAGTGACGGCGGGCATCGGCCGCGCGCTCAAGGAAGTTCCCGTCGGCTTTAAATGGTTTGTGGATGGATTGTTGAACGGCTCGCTGGGTTTCGGTGGTGAGGAGAGTGCGGGCGCGTCTTTTCTGCGCCGCGACGGAACTGCGTGGACAACAGATAAGGATGGAATCATCATGGGTCTGCTTGCTGCGGAGATGACGGCGGTCACCGAGAAGGATCCGGGCGAGCTCTATCGCGATCTCACGCGACAGTACGGAGATCCCGTTTATGAGCGGATCGACGCACCAGCAACAGCGGAGCAGAAGAAAATTCTCGCCGGTCTCACGGCGCGGGATATCAAGGAATCAGAGCTCGCTGGCGAGAAGATCGTGAGCATTCTAACTACGGCGCCCGGCACCCGCGACCCGATTGGCGGAATCAAAGTCATGAGCGAGGGCGGCTGGTTCGCCGCTCGGCCGTCGGGAACGGAGGATGTCTACAAGTTGTACGCGGAGAGCTTCCGCGGCATCGAGCACCTGAGGCGCATTCAATCTGAAGCACAGGAGATCGTGCAACGTGCGCTCGCATAGTCGGGACTCACGCGCTAGCGGAGAGGACTTGTTGGGCGCCGAACTGCCGATTAGCCTCAAGCCAATGAGCGTGATAACGTCGGACATGCGCGCCATAATACAGGCAGCGCACCTTTGCTTTGCCGCCACGGCGACGCTCGATGGACGACCGAATCTTTCACCGAAGGGAACAATCCGCGTTTGCTGCCACCCACAATACCGAAGCACGGAGCTGCAAGCTGTTTACTGAAGCTGTTTAGCTACAAGCTTCCATACTGGCGTTAGAGTGCGAGAGACTAGTTTCGCGGACTCCTTACGCCGCCGGAAAAGCTTGCAGCTAAGAAGCTGCAAAGCTTGCGGCTCCCTGCTTCAGTTCTGTGGATGCCCGCTAGCGCAATACTCCAAACCCCGCGCAGTCACTGAGCCATCCCCACCGCGTCGAGCATAAACGCGTACCGGAAAGCTCTCTCACGCAGTACGTCATAGCGCCCCGACGATCCGCCGTGACCGCCGGCCATGTTGACCTTGATGTAGAGCGGATTGTTGTCGGTCTTCATCGCGCGCAGCTTCGCCACCCACTTCGTCGGCTCCCAGTATCCGACTTGTGAATCGTTCAGCGAAGTCGTGACGAGCATCCACGGGTACGCCTTCCGCGCCACGTTGTCGTAGGGCGAGTACGTCCTCATGTAGGCATACTGGGTCGAATCGTGCGGATCGCCCCACTGCTGCCACTCCTGCGCAGTGAGCGGGATCGACGCATCCATCATCGTGTTGATGACGTCGACGAACGGCACGTCGGCGACGACGGCGCGAAATAGATCGGGACGCATGTTGACGACTGCACCCATCAACAGCCCGCCGGCGCTGCCACCGTTCGCAATGAGTTTGTCCCGGCTCGTGTATTTGTTGTCGACCAGATACTGCGCGACATCGACGTAATCGTTGAACGTGTTTTTCTTGTTCATCATCTTTCCCTGATCGTACCAAGCTCGGCCCATCTCCTGTCCGCCCCGAATGTGCGCGATGGCGTAGCCGAAGCCGCGGTCAACGAGACTCAGCACTCCCGAATTGAATCCTGCCTCGGTCGTCGCCCCGTAGGAGCCGTACGCGTAAAGAAGCAGCGGATGCGAACCGTCCTGCGTCCATCCCTTCTGTACGAGCATCGATACTGGCACATGCGCGCCATCGCGCGCCGTCACCATGAATCGCTTTACTTCGTACTTCGTCGGATCAAATCCCGGAACTTCCAATTTCTTCTTGATGACTCGCTGCCTCGTCGACATCGCATAGTCGTAAGTAGTCGGCTGGGTCACCAGCGACTGATAGACGAATCTCAGCGTATCCGAATCGAATTCGGCGTTGCCAGTCGGATTTACCGCGTACGCTGGCTCCGGGAAGACAATGTAGTGGTCGGTGAGCGCAAAACCTCGGAGATTCATCACCCGCAGCCGCCGCAATCCGCCTGAGCGCTGCACAACAACGAGATTTCTCTTGAACGGCTCGAGATACTCGATGAACACTGAATCGGAACTTGGAATAAACTCTTCCCACCGTCCCTTG
>DASWCI010000343.1:0-4699 GCA_036390195.1 Gemmatimonadaceae bacterium | reverse complement strand
GCATAACCGACCCAGGATGACCGGAGTAACGATTCTGCCGACCAGGCGCGGAGTGCTCTTGAACCAAATTCGCCGCTTGTCCGTACGGATTCGAGACTTTATAGGCAGGAGCCTATGGACGATCCCGGGAAAGTAATGGTCGCGGTAGCCTTATTCGGCTCCGTTTCGTATTCGATAAGAACGATCTCGAGGGCTTGGATCGCCCGTCAGGTCAACGATGCCAAGCGAGAGCCGCTGGACGACACACGGCTCGCTCGCCTCGAGTAGGCGGTCGACGCCATCGCGCTGGAAGTTGAGCGCATTTCCGAAGGACAACGCTTCACGACGAAGCTGCTTAGCGAGCAGGCGCGGCCAGCCCCCCCGCGGGTGCAGCAGCAGCTGTCCTCCAACACACCAATCTGAGCGAGGGTCTCATGTCGAAGCGCGGATTTGCAGTCACCGCCGCCGTACTCACGCTGGTTGCTGGCTGCACAAAGCAGTCGGAGCAGACCAAGTCAACCCTTTCGGAGCGCGAGAAGGACAGTATCATCGCCCGCTCACAGATTCCCGGCGCGAAGGCCGTTCAGAAGACGATGACCACAGCCGATTCAGCAGCTGCAAGACAGGCGCGAATCGATACGGCCCAGCAGAATCCCTAGCGCGACGCGCCGGCTCGACTCGCGGGCTTCGCTGGTGCCTCGTTCGATGCTCCAACCGCTCTCGCATCATCGGGGTCCGCGAAGCTCACATCCTTGCCGCGCTGTTTCAGCATGTTGAGGATTCCGACCTTGTCAGTCGCTTTGAGATACGCTTCCTGCGGCTCGACCTGCTTTGAGTCGACGAGCTCGATCAGCGCATCGTTCATCGTCACCATTCCGAGCCGGCGCGAGGTCTGAAGCACCGACGGCAGCTGGAACGTCTTTCCTTCGCGAATGAGATTGGAGACCGACGGGGTCGAGAGCATGATCTCGCGGGCCGCGACACGGCCGCCGCCGATTTTCTTGCAGAGGACCTGCGAGATGACTCCCTTGAGCGACTCGGAGAGCATCACGCGGATCTGAGCCTGACGGTCGGGTGGGAACTGATCGATGACGCGATCGACAGTGCTGACCGCCGTCGACGTATGGACCGTTCCGAATACCAGGTGTCCAGTCTCGGCGGTCTCGATCGCCATGGACACGGTCTCGAGGTCGCGGAGCTCACCGACGAGCACGATATCCGGATCTTCACGAAGCGCTGCGCGTAATGCGTGCTTGAACGAAGAAGTGTGGACCCCGACGTGCCGCTGCGTGATCAGGCACTTCTTGCTTTCGTGCACGAACTCGATTGGATCTTCGATGGTGATGACGTGATCCGTGCGTGTACGGTTGATCAGATCGATCAATGCGCAAAGGGTCGTCGATTTTCCCGAGCCTGTCGGACCCGTGACGAGGACGAGTCCCTTTGTCAGATGACATAGCCGCTGCACTTCCTGCGAGATGCCCATCTGCTCGACTGTCACCACCGCGGCCGGAATCGCGCGGAACACGGCACCCGTTCCTTTGCGATCTCTCAGCGCGTTACCGCGGAAGCGCGCGACGCCGGCTATCTCGTGCGCGAAATCGGTGTCGTTGATTTGCTTGAATTCGTTTCGATTGTGCTCGAGCATCAGCGCTTGCAGCATCGCGTCGATTTCGCCGGACGTGAGCACCGACTCGTTCGGAATCGGAGCGATCTCGCCGTTGGAGCGCACCATCGGCGGGGAGCCGGCCCGCAGATGCAGGTCCGACGCCCTGTTGGCCACAAGCGTCCGCAACAGGTTCTCGATTTTGTCGAGTGTGCGATTTCCGGTATTGCTCACGCCTACGGCTGTCGCGATGGGAGTTTCAGTGCGCGGGGCTTCGACGCGTGACGCAGGCTGCTGGGCCGCTGTCGCCGCGGCAGCGGGTTGCGTAGCCACTTTTGGAGTCGCTGCCTGTCCGTTTGGCGTCTTCGGTTTCGCGGAACTCTGCGCAACAGTTTTCGGCTGGATCCGTGCGGCAATCTTGCCGTTCTGGGTGAGAGAGACCTCGAACGTTCCATCCGCGCAAGAGTACTCGAAGCGTACTCCTCCCGCTGCGTCGAGTGAATGAGGCTGGTTGGCCGGCGCAATCTCGCGCAGCAGCGTCAGAATCTGCGCGCTCGTCAGCGGCTGTTTCATCACCGGCCGCGGCGAGTCCTTGATCGTCACGGTGGCGATCTCGCCTTCCGACATCAGCAGCGCCGTGCCGTTATTGGTCATGAGCAGGTTGAGAAACCGATCTAGCTGGGCCATGTCAGTCCAGTGGACGAACGCGGTCGATCAGCGAACGATTGATCAGGCGCGCTTCGTTTGAGGTGTAGAGTGTGAGAAACCGCGAAGTGAGCGCGTTGAGGTAATCACTCACCCGTGCCCGGCCCGGCGGTGCCTCCAGGCGGATGGAGCCGAGTCGAACTTCGCCGCCTATGAGCATGATTTGCAGGAGGGCGGTCGGAATCGTTCCTTCGCTGGGAACCTGGTCGGATGCGCCATCGCCGCGATTGGCTGCTACTTCGGCAACACGTTCCTTCGAGACGAGCACGACTTCAGAGGTCTCGAGCTCCAGCGGGAAGAATGGGGAATCGGCGTTGAACAGTTCGGACACGTCCTCAAACTCGAACGGCCGGTAGGACGAGAAGTGAATGAACACGCTCCCCCGGAGCTCCTCACCGCCCAGCATTGTGAGAATGACCGCTTTTCGAGTGGTCTCGATGCGGTAGAGATTCGCGCTGTCGCTTGTGTATGGCATAGGCACGCGCGAAACGGGTTGGGCGTGGGTACTTCGCTCGGTAGAAAGACGGTTTTCCGACCTCCCAAGTCACGTTTTTGCGTGCCAAAACGCGCGGCTTTTAGGCCGGGTTAACCCCCCGCATTGGCTCACAAAAATGACGCCCGGCGCACCTAGTGTCTTTTGTTGGCCAAGCGTACTTTCCCGTGTCCTCAACCGCGGATCTGCGATGATCTTGGGTCTTTCCTCCGCAGCGCCATTGCCGCAGCGGAAGACGTACGACGTTTGTATCGTGGGGTCGGGCGCCGGAGGCGGCATGGCCGCCTACACACTCACACAGGCTGGCGCAAACGTGCTTCTCCTCGAAGCCGGTGGTCCCTGGGACAATACCAGGGATTCGGTGATGCTCAAGATGCCGTACGAGTCGCCGCGTCGTGGCGCATCGACGACTGATCGGCCGTTCGGCGAATTCGATGCATGTGTCGGCGGATGGGAGCTGCAGGGAGAGCCGTTCACGCAGGCCGAAGGCACCGAGTTCAGGTGGTGGCGCGCCAGAATGGTCGGCGGGCGCACCAACCACTGGGGTCGAATCTCACTCCGCTTCGGTCCCGACGATTTCAAGGCGAGGAGTCGCGACGGGCTTGGCGACGATTGGCCAATCGGGTATTCGGACCTGGCACCGTATTACGATCGCATCGACAAGCTGATTGGGATCTTCGGCAACAACGATAATCTGCCGAATCATCCTGGCGGATATTTTCTGCCGCCGCCGCTTCCGCGCTGTTACGAGCTGATGGTGAAGGACGCGGCCGATAGACTCAACATTACCTGCATACCGGCGCGGTTGTCGATCATCACCAAGCCCCACAATGGTCGGCAGGCATGTCACTACTGCGGTCAGTGCAATCGCGGCTGCAGAACGAACTCGAATTTCTCATCGACCAACGTGCTGATCGCCCCCGCTCTCAAGACGGGCCGCCTCACGCTCGTCACCAACGCGATGGCGCGCGAGGTCACGCTCGATGGTCGCGGCCTGGCGAACGGTGTCAGCTACATCGACACAAAAACGGGCGCGGAGCGACACGCCGCGGCACGGGTAGTCGTACTTGCGGCGAGTGCGTGCGAGAGCGCGCGACTTCTGCTCAACTCGAAGTCGGCGAAGTTCCCCAACGGGCTTGCCAACTCCAGCGGGGTCGTCGGGAAGTATCTCACCGACACGACGGGCACCGACGTTTCGGGCTTCATACCAAAGATGATGGATCACGTCCCCCACAACGAGGACGGCGTCGGCGGGATGCACATTTACATGCCTTGGGTGCTGGACAACAGGAGGCTCGATTTCCCGCGTGGATACCACATCGAAGTCGGCGGCGGCTTCACCGGTCCGCCCAGCTACGGGTTCATGGGCGGAATCCAGCGTTACCCGTCGGGCGGCGGCTACGGAAAATCTCTCAAAGACGACTACAGACGGTACGCCGGCTCCTCGGTCTATTTCGCTGGTCGTGGCGAGATGATTCCAAACGACAAGAGCTACTGCGAGATCGATCCCGTCATGAAAGACAAGTACGGGATCCCGGTTTTGCGCTTCCACTGGCAATGGGCGGACTACGAGTACAACCAGGTTCGCCACATGCAGCAGACATTCCGCGCGCTCGTCGAGGAAATGGGAGGCAAGGTATTCAGCGCCATGCCGGACCAGACCAAGGGATATGGAATAGCCAGGGGCGGCGAGATCATCCACGAGCTGGGGACCACGCGCATGGGTGGCGATCCGCGAAAATCAGTAGTCGACCCGAATTGCCGGGCGCACGACGTGAAGAATCTTTTCGTGACCGATGGCGGTCCGTTCGTGTCGCAGGCCGACAAGAACCCAACCTGGACTATACTCGCGCTCTCGATGCGCACCAGCGAATACATCGCGCAGGAACGGAAACGGGGGACACTCTGATGCAAAG
>DASWCI010000342.1:0-4885 GCA_036390195.1 Gemmatimonadaceae bacterium | reverse complement strand
GAAGCTGCTTGGGGTCGGAGCGAATCCGGAGGCGGGCGTCCTTCTGTTGCGCGGCCTGCTCGTAGACGGAGAACTTGCAGGAGTGCTCGCTCTTTCAGAGCCGAAAACGCGATTCGGACACCGACTGTCGGAGAAAGTCGCTCCCGCTGTCGACCTGTTCGCGCTGGCGTTCGCGCGGCTGGCCGAACGCCGCGCGCGCGAAGAGGCGGTCCGCGCGCTCGAGGAGCTCACTCGCTCACTCAACGATGAGCACGCGCGAGCGGTGGCGGAACTGCAGCGCAAGCTCTCCGAAGCACAGGCCGCTTTGAACGGGAAAGGAACCGGTGACTCTATCCGCGTCACCCAACTGAAGAGAGCGATCGAAGTGGCTGCCGCCGAGGCGAGGGGGACTGCCCAGAGGCTGTCAGCGGTTGAAGAGCAGGTGCGCGTGGCGGTCACAAAGCTGGAGAAGGCTCACGTGCAGCTGCACGCCCAGGGCGAGGCGCTGCAAACTCAGAGCAACATTATTTATCGGGTCGAGCAGGCACTCCGCGAAGCGATGAGCGCACAGGATTCGCGCAAACTGATCGAGGAAGTGCTCCAGATCGTCACGTCGAGAGAACAAGCTTCATCGCTGTAACTCACCGATAATGAGCGCCCAGCCAGGTAACGCGCTTCAGGGCGCCATCCATAAGCTAGCCTACCATGAGCCTCTCACCGCAGAGGACGCCGAAGCCGCATTTGATGTCGTGATGCAGGGCCAGGCGACTGCAGTGCAGGTCGCCGCGCTTCTGTCTGCGCTTCGCGCGACGGGAGAAAGTCCTGAGGTAGTCGCCGGCGTGGTCAGAGCGCTCCGCTCTGCAATGGTATCTCTCAGCGCCGATGATCCCGACGGACTCGTCGATACTTGTGGTACCGGAGGCGGCGCGGTCGCCACCTTCAACATTTCGACGGCAGCAGCGATCGTCGCCGCGGGCGCCGGCGTGCGGATCGCAAAGCACGGTAATCGATCCTTCACTTCCCGGTGCGGGAGCGCCGATGTGCTTGAAGCGCTGGGAGTCCCGATCGAGGTGACAGTCCCCGTTATGGAGAGAGCGCTGCGCGATGCCGGAATAGTCTTCATGTTCGCCCCCTTAATGCATCCGGCGATGCGTCACGTCGGACCGGTTCGTCGCGAGCTAGGAATTCCTACCGTCATGAACATTGTTGGCCCGCTGGCAAACCCGGCCCGAGCGGGACGCCAGGTAGTTGGAGTCGCCGACCTGGAGCGGACGCCTATTCTGGCGGGGGCCCTTTCCGCTCTTGGCGCTGTGCACGCGCTGGTCGTGCACGGTGAGCCTGGCCTCGACGAGGTCTCGCCGCTCGGGCCAACGCACGTGATAGAAGTCAGAAATAGCACGACCAGCCGCTGGACAATCCATCCGGAGGAGCACGGCTTCAAGAAGCTATCGCAGGACGACTTGGCTGGGAGCGAGCCAAAGGAGAATGCTCGGATAATCGAAAAGATTTTGGATGGTGGTGGACCGAAGGGTGCGCGCGCCGCGATCATCCTTAACGCGGCTGCGGCAATTTACGTAAGCGGCCGCGGCGTCTCGTTCGCGGAAGGAGTCAGTGCCGCAACGAAGGCGATCGACTCGGGCCAGGCAAAGTCGGTTTTGGATCGCTTGAGGCAGGCTTACGGAACGCCAAAGAAGGCAAGGACTTAGCTTCTCCCTTTCGAGAACCCTCTCAAGCCTCAGCTTCTTTCTAGAACCGTCTCAAGACGCCGACGACGATCCCCTGGATCGTGATGTCATTCTCGTGAACGTAAATGGGACTCATCGTCTCGTTCGCCGGCTGCAAACGAATTCGCCCGTCACGCTCGCGGTAGAATTTCTTGACCGTCGCCGAAGTTCCATCGATCAAGGCGATGACCATTTCACCATTGTCCGCCGACCGCTTGTCGTTCACGATGACAAAGTCACCGTCCCGAATCTGCTCGTCGATCATCGAGTTTCCGCGAACTCGCAGGACGTAGTGGTTGCCACTCCGTCGTACGAAATCCTCAGGTACGCCAATAGACTCCGGTACCTGAATGGCTTCGATCGGCACCCCGGCGGCGACTGTTCCGAGCAGCGGTAGCGATGTCGCGCGGGGGAAGACCTCCGACGGCATCAGCTCGATCCCACGGCTCTCGTTGTACGCGCGCTTGATGTATCCCTTGCGCTCGAGATTGGTGAGATGCTCGTGCACCGTCGCGAGGGAGTTATAGTTAAACTGCGTCGCGATCTCCTCGAAGCTTGGCGCGTAGCCGTGCTCTTCGGAGTAAGTGGCGAGGTAGGTCAGAATCTCCCGCTGGCGTTTTGTGAGCGACATATCCCTTTTCCGCGGCTGGTTGAGAGTGGACCGGTCCGCCGATCCTACCGAACATTTGCCGAATTCATACGTTAGCCGAAGATCGACCGAACCGCAAGCTCTTTCCGCCTGGGCTCCTCCAACCGGTGTCCTCGGTGCGTTGACGGACGAAGCAGCCGCGCGCGCGGCAACGCTGAGATCGTCGCTTGCTGGACTGCGTCGTAAGGCTGATGCCGCACCCGTTCAGCCGAGCTTCGGAACAGCGCTTAGACGGGCCGATGTAGCCGTAATTGCCGAAGTAAAGCGCTCGTCGCCTTCGAAGGGTGCGATCAATCCTGATCTCGACCTGGTTCGGCAAGTCCGGGCGTACGAGTCGGGAGGCGCAGCCGCCATATCAGTCCTCACCGAGCCGACGCGGTTCGGTGGCTCGAATGACGATCTCACTACCGCTCGGAAAGCGGTCCGTTTGCCGCTGCTCAAGAAGGATTTTCACGTCGACGTATTGCAGATTCTCGAGGCAAGAGCTCTTGGTGCCTCCACGGCGCTGGTCATAGCGCGTGCTGTACCGCCGAAACGTCTTCAGGATCTGATGAACGCCGGAGCTGATAACGGCTTGGAGATCCTGGTGGAAGTCCGCGACGAGAAGGAGCTCGAGCTCGCTCTTTCGCTTAACGCGAGCCTGATTGGCCTGAACAACAGGAATCTGGAAACGCTAGCCATCGATCCTGAGACATCCCTGCGCCTGCTCTCGCTTATGCCGCGCGATGTCGTAGCAATCGCGGAGAGCGGTATACGATCGGCAGCTGATGTGAAGAGTTTCGCGGAGGCCGGCGCTGATGCAGTGCTCGTCGGTTCGGAGCTATCGGGCTCGCGCGATCCGGAAGCGACGGTGCGCGGGCTCACTGGAATCAAGCGGACGGGCGGTGCTCGCAAAAGTTAAGTTCTGCGGCATGACCCGAGCCCAGGACAGCGCACTCGCCGCAGAAATCGGTGCGAGTTACATAGGCGTCGTCTTCGCCGACGGCCCTCGTCGCGTCTCGCCGAGCCAGGCAAGGGGAATTCTGGACGGCGCCGGAGAAACGCGGGGTGTGAAGCGCGTCGGCGTCTTTGGCACCAATGATCCGTCGGAGATCGCGCGCATTTCCGAAGAGGCGCGTCTCGACGTCGTCCAGCTGCACGCTGATCCCACGACCACTGACGTGCGTTCGATCCGAAGAGTGTTCGGCGGCGAAGTTTGGGCAGCGATCCGCATCGCTGGTACGCACATTCCGCCTGACGCAGAGATGCTCTTCGATACTGCCGACGCCATCGTTCTTGATGCGCGAAGCGAGAAGCGACTCGGCGGCATGGGCAAAGCGCTTCCGTGGAGCGAGATCGCCGTCGACCTCGCCCGCGACCGGGGTAGCTCCGCCGTCGTTCTGGCCGGAGGTCTGAAGCCGGACAATGTCGGCAGCGCGATCAGGACACTGGGTCCGGACGTGGTCGACGTGTCTTCTGGCATCGAGAGCTCGCCGGGCATCAAAGATCCGTGGCTCATGAGGGAGTTCTTTGCAGCAGCAACCGGGCTTCGTCCCCATTAGCATGGCAACGGAAACGGTGCACCGCTTCGGTGCATTTGGCGGGCGGTACGTACCAGAGACGCTGATCCCGGCGCTCGACGAGCTGGATGCCGCGTTCGACGCTGCCATCCGCGATCCAGAGTTTCAAAAAGAACTGGAGCGGCTGCTCAAGGAGTACGTCGGACGTCCGTCGCCGCTAAGCACCGCCCCGCGGCTCTCGCATGCAGTCGGGTGCGATGTGTATCTGAAGCGCGAAGATCTCAATCACACCGGCGCGCACAAGATCAACAGCGCACTTGGTCAGGCCCTGCTCGCACAGCGGATGGGTAAGCGACGAATTATCGCCGAGACGGGCGCCGGGCAGCACGGCGTCGCGGCGGCGACAGTGTGCGCGCGCTTCGGGCTGGAGTGCATCGTCTACATGGGCGAAGAAGACATGCGACGGCAGCAGCTGAACGTCTATCGCATGCGGCTCATGGGCGCGAAAGTCGTTCCGGTTCTTTCCGGCACGCGCACACTCAAAGACGCAACCAGCGAAGCGATCCGTGATTGGGTCACGAACGTCAACGACAGCTACTATATCATCGGGTCGGTCGTCGGCCCAGCGCCCTACCCGCGAATGGTTCGCGACTTTCAGTCGGTCATCGGGCGCGAAGCAAAAGCGCAGATGATGGAGTTGGCTGGTCGCGCCCCGTCCAGCGTCGTGGCATGCGTCGGGGGCGGATCGAACGCCATGGGAATCTTCCACCCGTTTGTCCCGGACAGGTCGGTCGAGCTAGTAGGCGTAGAGGCCGCGGGTAGAGGCCTCGATACGGGGGAGCACGCCGCTTCGCTCCAGCGCGGAGTTCCGGGCGTACTCCACGGCTCGCTCAGCTATCTGCTTCAGGACGAGACTGGCCAGGTCCACCCGGCTCACTCGATTTCTGCCGGCTTGGACTATCCGGGCGTCGGACCCGAACACGCGTACCTCAAGGAAACCGGCCGAGCGATCTACGTCTCGGTGACCGACCAGG
>DASWCI010000341.1:0-4841 GCA_036390195.1 Gemmatimonadaceae bacterium | reverse complement strand
TGGAAGTGATGGAGGAGTTAAGAGCCGACGTCGCAACTTCCGGGATCGCAGTGCTGATGCTCACAGCGCGTCGCGAGGAGAGCGACCGGATTAAGGGCTTGACGCTAGGCGCCGATGATTATCTGACCAAGCCGTTCAGTCCGCAGGAGCTGGTGCTGCGTGTCGCCGCTATCCTTCGGCGCGTCAAGTCGGGACGCGACGAGTCCCACGATGTAAAGCAGTTAGGGCCCCTCAGGATCGACAGCGCGGCGCATCGTGTCACTGTCGACGGGCGCGAAGTCGATCTGACTCCGACTGAGTTCAAGCTTCTCTTGCTGCTCGCCGAGCGTAAAGGCAGAGTCCAACCGCGCAATCTGTTGCTCGAGATCGTCTGGGAGGCGGCTCCCGACATTCAGACCCGCACCGTAGACATGCACGTGCAGCGTCTTCGCGCCAAACTCGGTCCAGCTGGCGAACTGATCGAAACCGTTCGCGGTTTCGGCTACCGTATTCGAAACGTCAGCGAACGCTCGTGAGGCTCGCGCACCGGCTGCTTCTTCAGTCGCTCGCGATCGTAGCGGTATTGGTGGTCTCGGTTGTCGTCATCATCGACAACCAGCTTTACTCCAGCATCACTGATCAAACCACTCACGATCTCGCGGGAGAGGCACGTCTGCTTGCGACTCAGTGGAGGCCGGGGGTGGATCCTGACTCGCTGGCCGACGAAGCAGGCGTCGCAACCGGTCACAGAGTGACGCTGATCGATTCGACCGGCCACGTCGTCGGTGACTCCGAATTCGATGGGCCCGCGCTTCAGGGGCTCGAGAACCACAGCAACCGCCCGGAAGTAATCGCCGCCCGAAAAAACGGACTCGGCTCCGTTCGGCGCATGAGCCCGTCCACGGGCGAAGAGCAGCTGTACGTGGCCGTCAAAGCACCGCGCGGGACGGCGCGCGTGTCAGTGACAACCAGAAAAGTCGACGAGCTATTCGCGAGGGCTCGCAGCGGCGTTCTCGTCGCCGGCGTCATTTCCGCCCTGTTAGCCGCGATTCTGGCCGCGCTCTTTTCGCGCGCGGTGTCGAAGCCCATCACGGATCTGAGAGACGTAGCTCGATCGCTGGCCGCTGGAGAAAGGAGGCGTCATCCAGCCCTCGCCGCGCCCGGTGAAGTCGGCGATCTCGCCGACGCGATCCACCGGTTAGCGGAACAGCTCGAGGCACGATTGTCCGCACTGGCGGCGGAGCAGTCGATTCTGTCCGCTCTTGTTGAAACACTCAACGAAGGGGTCCTCGCGATCTCTCCGTCGCGCGAAGTGGTGCGCATTAACGAGACGGGGCGCCGACTCCTTTCCATTGACCGGCCGGTGCCGTTTGAGATCGACTTCCTGCCGCGCGAATCGACGCTGCGCAATGCGATACAGCTCGCGTTGAATGGAAGCGAGACCGAGCCGGAGGAAATCGTGGTCCGGGACACGACGCTCTCATTGACCGCGCGTCCTCTCGCGACCGGCGGCGCCGTCGTCGCTCTGTTCGACCTCAGTCCGATTCGGAAACTCGAGGCAGTGAGGCGTGATTTCGTCGCGAATGTGTCTCACGAGCTCCGCACGCCCCTTACGATTGTCGGCGGCTTCGCCGAAACGCTTCAGGATCCTGCCGTTCCCCAGGATAAGCGGGTCGAATTTGCCAGGACGATTTTTGCCAGCACTCTGCGAATGCAGCGGATAGTTGACGAGTTGCTCGACCTCTCTCGGATCGAGTCCGGACACTGGAGTCCGCGGCCGCAGCCGATCTCGATTGCCGAAGCCACCGCGGAGATTTTTGGCCGTGTCACGCCTGCTGCGAAAACAAAAGGCATCACGCTGGAGACTGATTTTGCTTCGGGCGCTGAAACGGTGTACGCCGATCGTACGGCACTAGAGCAAATCCTCCTCAACCTTGTTGAGAACGCGCTTCGGTACACGGGTGCAGGCGGACGAATTACGATCCGGACAGTCCGGCAGGATAACGGGGTTTCGTTGACGGTCAGCGACACTGGCAGCGGGATTCCTCCGGAGCATCTGCCGAGGATCTTCGAGCGTTTCTACCGCGCCGACAGCGGCCGATCGCGTGAGGCAGGAGGAACGGGTCTCGGCCTGGCGATTGTGAGGCATCTGGTTGAGGCTCATGGCGGTTCCGTTAGCGCTGACAGCACCTTGGGCGTCGGAACAACCATCAGAATCTTCTTCCCTGACGGAACGGACCGCTAGAAACTGGTTCTCCGGCGCAACACGCGAGCGAGCCAGTCGTGACAGATCCTTTACGTTCGGTGTGATGACTTGTGACGTGAGCGAGAGAGTTTGAATCGCGACAAACTTCCCTCACGGAGTCACAAGTGATCAAAAACGTTCGCAGCATTGCCGTCGCTCTGTCGACGGCAGCTCTTCTCTCAGGGATTGCTTCAGCGCAATCAGTAGATCTGACTGGAGCCGGCGCGACTTTCCCATATCCCATTTACTCAAAGTGGTTCTCGGATTACGCACAGCGTACCGGAATAAAAATCAACTATCAGTCAATCGGCTCAGGCGGCGGAATCAGACAGCTCTCGGAACAGACCGTAGATTTTGGTGCATCGGACGGCCCGATGAGCGACCAGGAGCTCGCCAATGCCAAGGGCGGACCGGTGCTCCACTTCCCAACCGTGATGGGCGCGGTTGTAATGACATACAACGTTCCAGGGATCAACCGTCCGCTAAACCTGAGCGGCGATGTGATCGCAGATATCTATTCCGGAAAGATCACCAAGTGGAATGATGCGCGAATTGTCGCACAAAACCGCGGAGTGAGTCTTCCCAACTCTGACATTTTGGTCGTTCACCGCTCCGACGGCAGCGGCACGACGTACATCTTCAGCGACTACCTGACCTCGGTCAGTCCATCCTGGGCGAGCTCGCTCGGCAGGGGAAAGGAAATCAAGTGGCCCGTGGGGCTCGGTGGCAAAGGAAACGAAGGCGTCGCTGGACAGGTGAAGCAGACACCTGCCTCTATCGGCTACGTCGAGCTCGCGTATGCCAAGCAGAACAAGCTTCCGTACGCCAACGTCCGTAATGCTGCCGGGAGGTATGTCGCGCCATCGATCGCGTCGGTCACAGCGGCAGCCGGAGGGATGAAGCTACCCAAGAACACTGACTACCGCGTCTCGATGGTGAACGCGCCCGGAAACGATTCATACCCAATCTCGTCGATGACCTGGATCCTCGTTTACCAGAATCAGCCGGATCGCGTCAAGGGCGCCAAGCTCGTCAACTTCCTGCGCTGGGCATACAAGGATGGTGAGAAGGCTGCGTCGTCGCTCGACTACGCTCCGCTGCCCGCGCCGATGGTTGCGCAGCTTCAAAATAGGTTGAAGACAATCCGGTTTGCTGACACTCGCGTTGGAGAGGCTCGATGAAGCTATCGCACGCAGTCTTCGCTCTGCTCCTGCCTATAGGATTGGTTGCGCAGCAGCCAGCGCCCGACACTACTAAGCCAGCGCCGCCGCCAGCAACGGTCTCGGTGCCAGTGGATTTCTCGGGCGTGCTGTACGCCAACTTCCAGTATCGTGGCGACGCGGGAGCCGCCAAATCAACCAACAAGTTCGATCTCGAGCGTGCGTACCTCACCTTCAGAATGCCAGCCGGAGATCGGGCGAGCATTCGCGTCACCGCGGACGTCTTTCAGCAGACCACCACGCCCAACGACGCGTTTTACAGAGGTTGGGTTATCCGCGCCAAATACGCCTACCTCCAGTACGATCTTATCAAGAGCGCCTCCTGGAATGCGAACATTCGCGGTGGCCTTCTCCACAACGTGGTGATTGACCACGTCGAATCGTTCTGGCCGCGTTGGATCTCGCAGTCGCCCGTCGAGCGAGCCGGATTCTTTTCGTCATCGGATGCGGGCGTCGCCACTTTATGGACATTGCCCAACAAGTTCGGTGAGTTCTACGCGACCGTCGTGAACGGGCCCGGTTACACTTCGCGTGAGACTGACCGCTTCAAGGATTACGCAGCGCGGCTTTCCATCACGCCACTGTCGGGATCGAGCAACAAAGTTATCAAGACCTTCGCGCTAACGGGTTGGACTTACGTTGGGGCAGTCGCCAGCAGCTTTGTTGCCGGAGGCGCCGGGCAGATCGGCCCGGTCGGATCTTCGTTACCGAGAACAAGGTCGGGTGTCTTTGCCGGCGTGCGTGATCCACGGTTCTCCGCTGGCGCGGAGTGGGATACCCGCAAGGATGCGCGGGAGACAGGAGCAAATACCGTCGCGTCGCCACGCGTAGAGGTTGATAGTACTGGCCGACTCATCGCCGGGTTCGCGGTTATCAAGCCGTTTCAGCTCGTTAACGATAAATCGACTTTTCCCCTCGGCCTCATCGGCCGCTGGGATCGCTTCAAGCCTAACACTGCAACGGCTGGCTATATCAACACGGTTATCGGCGGACTGACCTGGGATCTCAATAAGAAGTCGGCGCTCTCGCTCGACTACCAGGAACAGACACCGCATTCCGGAGCGGTCATCGCTGCAACCAAGACCTATTTCCTCCACCTGGTGGCCAACTTCTAGGCGGAGCTCTGATGGTGTAGGCGCGCCCCCGGGCGGTTGTGACAATCTCGTTACCTGAGCTGCGTCGTGACCACTCTGGGGCGCTTCTATTTTTACAGCACTGAGTCGGGTGATCAAAAACAAAAAACAAGGAGCCGTTCTGTGAGAGCATTGAAGCTTGCCGCCCTCATGTTCCTGGCCGTCGCGTGCGCTAAAGAAGGTGCCAACTCCTCCAGCACGGCTTCCTCCACCAGCTCATCGAGCGGATCCGTTGATCTCACGGGAGCCGGGGCGACCTTCCCC
>DASWCI010000340.1:0-5278 GCA_036390195.1 Gemmatimonadaceae bacterium | reverse complement strand
GGGCTGCATTGAACTACACCCGCACCCCGTACGCTCCAGCGATCTCGAGCACCCCGACGAGTTGCGCGTCGATCTCGATCCCGGCCCTGGTGTCAGCTGGGCGGACGTGCGCCGCGTGACCCTTGAGGTGAGGTTGCTGCTCGAAGAGGCAGGGCTTCGCGGCTGGCCAAAAACCAGCGGTTCACGCGGGATGCACGTGAATGTACGGATCGAACAGCGCTGGACCTTCGGCGAGGTACGTCGCGCGGCGCTCGCGCTGTCGCGTGCAGTCGAGCGGCGCGCGCCTGGCCTGGCCAGCTCGAAGTGGTGGAAGGAAGAGCGTCACGGCGTGTTCCTCGACTACAACCAGAATGCGAAGGATCGCACGACGTGCTCCGCGTATTCCGTGCGCCCGCTTCCTGACGCCCGCGTGTCCGCGCCGCTTCACTGGCATGAGGTCCCCGACTGCGAGCCAGCCGACTTCACCGTCCTCACAATTCCGAAGCGCTTCGCGGAACTCGGCGATCCGCATGCCGGTATCGAAGCCGCGCCGGGTTCGCTCGAAAAATTGCTCGACCTCGCGGCACAAGACGAGGCCGCCGGTCTCGGCGACGCGCCCTGGCCGCCGCACTTTCGTAAGATGGAGGGCGAAGGGCCGCGCGTAGCTCCCTCACGCGCCAGGTCCACCGCGAAGAAGCCACCGCGGACGAAGATGCCACTCCTGGTGATCGCGAACTCTCCCAACAAAGACGCCGCGCTCGCGGGTCTGGAAAGATGGAAAAGCAACCATGCCGAAGTGGCCAGGCTTCTCGCCGTGGACGACGTGCTGGTCGATTCCATGCGAGGCAGGTCATCCACCTGGACCCGCATCCGAGTGAACCTGCGCCATGTACCGGAAGCGCTGCGACCACCGCAAGAAACTCCCGACCCTGACGACGATCCGACCCGCGAATGGCGTAACAGGCGCGTTTCGAACCGCGTCTCGAACGAAGACGCGTAAGGATGTCACGCCTGTAGCTCAGCGACTGCTGGCAAAAATCGCCGATAGCTCCTGCGGCGGAACGACTTCGAGCTGGGAATAGGTGCAGTCGCTCGGCTTCTTGTCCGTGCGCCACCTGCGAAATTGCGCCGTGTGACGGAAGCGGCGGCCCTGCATATGGTCGTACGCGACTTCGACTACCAGCTCGGGACGCAGCGGTTCCCAGGACAGGTCCTTGCCCTGGCTCCAGCGGCTCTGGCCACCAGGCATGCGATGCTCGGCTTCGCCGATTGCGGATCCCGCCTCGGCCCAGTGCTTCCAAGGATGGGCGGCGAGGGCGTCCTTGCGGTAGGGGCCGAGGTATTCTGCGAGCTCCCGGCGGTTCACCTGCGTGAAGCTCGCGCAGACGCCGACGTGCTGCAGCGCGCCGGTGTTGTCGAAAAGGCCGAGCAGGAGCGAGCCGACAGCCGTGCGCTCACCCTTCTTGTGCCATCGAAAGCCCGCTACGACGCAATCGCAATCGCGCTCGTGCTTGACCTTGAACATCACGCGCTTGTTAGGCTCATAGCTTCCCGAAATCGGCTTGGCGATGACGCCGTCGAGACCCGCGCCCTCGAAGCGACGAAACCAATCCGCCGCCACGCTCGCTTCAGTGGTTGCCGGAGTCAGATGGATCGGCGGCGCCGCGGATGAGAGCAGCGATTCCAGCTCCTGGCGTCGCCTTTGGAACGGCGTGCCCCGCAGATCTCGGTCCCCATCGCAAAGCAGGTCGAAGAACACGATCGATGCCGGGATTTCCTGTGACAGCAGCCTCACCCTCGACGCGGCTGGATGAATGCGGAGCTGCAGCGCCTGGAAGTCCAGCCCACCATTCCTCGCGATAACGATTTCGCCGTCGAGCACACAGCGGGCAGGCAACTGTGATTGGAGCGGCACGAGCAACTCGGGAAAGTAGCGGTTCAGCGATTTTTCGTCGCGGCTCTGAATCAGGATCTCGTCCCCGTCGCGGAAGACCAACGCGCGGAACCCATCCCACTTCGGTTCGAAGAGGCATGTCCGGTCCACGGGTAATTCGCCCAACCTCTTTGCGAGCATCGGCAGGATCGGCGGGTTGACAGGAAGATTCACGCCCCATCTTATACCGTGCAGGCTCAATCCTCTTTCGATAAGGTTTTTAGCCGCGAATTGCGCGAATCACGCGAATGGGCCGCGCGCCATTAATGCGGTTTGCAATAACAGGAATTCTGTGCGGCCCATTCGCGTTATTCGCGCAATTCGCGGCTGAAGCGGCGGACCGCCTGATTCGCCTTTCAATTGCGGAAGCCAATCCGGCCGCAGTATGCTGGCTGAGCACGTGCCGCCGAAACCGGCGGGACATTGCATCGGGAGGGATAGGCCATGACATCCGCGACCAGGACCGCCGTGAAAATTGCACCCAACAACCCGGTATTTGATTTACCTGTGATCGTCGGCATCGAGGAGGGGCTGTTCGCCAAGGCGGGGTTAGACGTCAGCTTCTCGGCGAGCTACGCGGATCGCGAAAAGGACAGCGCGGAGAAGCCGGTTCTTGCTCGGCTCAAGGAAGGGCTTTTCGAGTGCGGCTCGGCCGACAGCTACAACGTCTGCGAGTGGGCGAGCATCGACCGGTTGGAGCGCGGCCAGCGCGGCGGCAAGGTTGCGGCCTTGCGCGCAGCGATCGCAGCGCAGGCCATCCTGACCTTCGATGACAAGCTGCAAACGCCGCGCGACATGTTCGACGTTCCTGTCGTCGTTCAGGAGCTGACCGGCTCCCACTACACGACAATCCAAATGCTCGAAAGCGCAATTGGGGGCGAGCATATCCACATTCAACCGGGTGGACTGCCGCAGAAGCGCTGGGAGGGGCTCAAGAATGGCGACTATCGGGCAGTCACGGTGATGGAGCCCTTCATCAGTCTCGGTCTCAAGGAAGGCGCACACATCATCGCGGCTTCGTTCTATCGGGGCGGCGAGGTTGTGGCGGCAGAATTAACCCCGGAACAGCGCAAGGCTTACTACGATGCAGAGAACGAGGCCGTCGATCTCATCAACGCCGATTTCTACAAGTACGCCCATCACGTGTCCGCACAGGCCAAGGGCGCGTTGAAACCGCACGAGCTGTTGCGTGCCTTTGTCCACTACAAACACGTCGACTACTACGATCAAACGCTGTTCGATCGAGCCTACGACTGGATGAAGGCCCGGGGAATGACCGAGGGTCAGAGCCAGCACGGCGCGCTGGTCGTCGGTTGATCGCCATTAGCTGCAGATCTAATCCTTGGATTTCAATTGACTGTCATTGACCTCGATAAAGTTACGGATGTCATCGCTCATATCGAGCAGTTTCTTCCATTGCTCCTTGTACAAGGTCACCGGAAAGCGACCGAGACCGTAAACGGAAACGCCGCCCTTCTCGCTGACTTTTAGACTCAGTCCTTTTGCGCTGCCTCTCTTCAACCGATCGTTTTCCGCGCGGAGTCGTTCGAGTTCGTTCTTGAGGTTATCAGGATCTTGGCTAGACATCGGCGTTTCCCCTTATTCGTTCGAATGATTACTCACAGGTCACAGTTAAAGCTACCAGAGCAGACGTTCTGAACAAAGTCGGCAAGTGGGCGATGCTTGCTTTGTTCACTTTCGAAGCCGGCTTCTTGTTCCTTGGCCCTGTCAGAGAACGTTTCGAACAAATGGAACGTTCACCTCAGGTTTGGATAAATGTAATGGTATTACCACTCATTCCCCACGGTTTCCTACGGAATGATGATGACTGGAGTCGTCGCGAAAACAGTCCCACCGGGATTGTCGTAACGCAGGGCGACGGCGCTCACCGATCCTCCGGTGGTCACGGCTTCCATCGTTCCCTCGAATTCTTCAAAGCCGGTGGGGAACAGCTGCGTGAAGAACTGAGCAAAGTGGGCGAAGGGTGTCAGGGTGCGGGTGGTCGAGGCCACAATTTCTCCGGAGGAATTGCGCAGATTGAACGTGACGTTAACGTTGGTGTTGTTGGGATTGGACACCGCGAGCCCTGATTCTGCTGGGCCGAGGCTGTCCACGTAAGTAGCGAAGCGCGAGGCCGCGGGCGAAGCGGACACGCCGGCTTCCGACGTAATTGTTCCGTTGACGACGGTCTGGAAGATGGCGGACCCATCGATGCCCCCGATCGGGGCCGTCACCCGGGCCCAGCCAACAGTTGTTCCGGTAGACGTTCCATCAGTGACGAGGCGCTCGACACTCCGGGCTGCAAGCAACACCGTTTGACTCGTTCGTGCGGTTCCCCCAACCGGCAAAGCGAGTGGCGTACCGTCGTTTGAAAAGAACTCCAGCGTCGCTGTGGTTGCGGTGTCTGTGGAATTCACAAGGATGAAGTTGGTCCGGTAAGAGCCACCATCGGCCACCTGCGGAAAGTGAAGGGCCGTCGTCCGGATAGGAGGGATGTAATTGGTGTGCGCGGACGGCTCCCTGGAGGGATCCTCGATGTGCAGGAATCGCGTACCGATTCGATCGGAACAAACGCCGATCCTGGCTCACGAATCGGCGACCGCCGAGCTTCAACGGCATATTCCGGATGGAGTCGGACTCTTCCTGCTTTGGGATACCAGTTCCGTCGACTTTGCCATGGACCTCATTCGCCAAAAATTCTTCGCCGCCGGACCAGCGGCATCGATCGCGAGACGGAATGCGCCGGCGTTGAGTTTTGATGGACCGGTCGGTTCGGAAGCCGACCTTCAAACGCGGATTGATGAAGCTCCGAAGCCATCGCTCGCCGGTGCATTGACGTTGGAACCGTTAAAAGCTCTGGTGGAATCGGCCGGACTCGAAGCGATTCTACATTTGGAATACAGCCTTCCACAAGGCGACACCACATTTGTGCGCAGCGATGCGGCGGTAGCACTGCGAGCATCGTCATCGTAGAATGCGGCCGATGTTCGGTCCGCACTTACGGCGGCGGTTGCGTCTAATCAGAGTGCTCTGAATGCCCGAAGTAATCTGGACAAGAAAGCCCGAGCCACATCTCCCTGGAGAATCGAGAATCAATTTCGGCGGCACAGGAGGAGGCCCGATCATTAAAGACCAGACGTTCTTCTTTGCGTCCATTCAGCGATGGAGGGGATAGGCGATCATCAGTCTCATTTACGGGTCGTTGGTCGGCGGCGAGGGTCGCGGCGGCAACCCTTGAGTGCGACTGATCGACTCCACCGGCAGCGCGAAGTGGAACGTGCTGCCCGCCGCGAGTTCGCTCTCGGCCCACATTCTTCCCCCGTGGGCTTCGACGATGCCTTTCGCGATGTGCAAACCGATGCCTAG
>DASWCI010000339.1:0-5637 GCA_036390195.1 Gemmatimonadaceae bacterium | reverse complement strand
AACCGGCTCGGGAAACTTTTATGGCTCCTTTTATTCTGACGCCGCGGATAAGTGTCAGCCGGGCCCGGTGAGGGTCGTGATAGATCTTGCTGACAGAAACGTCGTGGCGCTGCGCACCTTTGTTGGGGCGTCTTCGCCCGCGACTGACCCCGGTGTTGCGGATCTCGGCAACGTCAATCCAGCCGAAGCCGCCGAGTACTTGCTGGGTGTGGCCGCGCGCGCCGACGGCCGGGTTGGGCGCGACGCTATCTTCGCTGCGCTGCTCGGCGACAAAGTCGATGCGACGTCGCGACTGCTCGAGATCGGACGCGACCAGAATCGTCCACTGGAGACTCGCCGTGCCGCCTTGTCCGGTCTCGTTCGCAGCGAGGCTCCGCAACTTGATCGCATTGGCGCCGCACTCGTACAGATCGCGACCAACGAGAACGATGTGCAAGGCGTCCGCACGCAAGCGCTATCGGTGCTGTCGCGCCTCGATCACGGCGCGGGGATTCAGCCGCTCGTCCAGCTCGCGAGCGGGAACATCAATTCGTGGATCGGTCGTGAGAGCATGAGAGTGCTCTCGTCGTCCGGCGATCCGCGGGCGCGGCAGTTCCTTCGCTCCACCGCCCAGCGCACTGATCTCCCCGACGAATTGCTGGCGGTGGCGATTCGCGGGCTCGGCCGCAATTACGTAACAGGCCAGGACGCGACTCTGCTCCGCTCACTCTATCCGCGTCTCACTGGTGAGCGCTCGCGCGATGCAGTGCTCGCTTCACTCTCTGAGTTAGGCGGCACCGACAACGTGCAATGGCTCATCGGAGTAGTTCGAGACGAAAAGCTTACTCCTGAACAGCGTCGTCGGGCGCTTGAGTATCTGTCTCGCGCCGGGGCAACTACTCCTTCGTTACTCGCGCTCTACGACCCGACTCCGGATCCTCAACTGCGCAGCGCGCTGATCGGTATTTATGCGCGCCTCGCCGACAAAGCAGCGACCGACAAGCTCGTATGGATCGCGCGCAACGAAACGAATCTTCAGCTGAAGCGGCGGGCTATCTCTGCGCTGTCGCGTAACTCGGACCCGGCGATCAGGCAGGCTCTGCAGGATATCGTCGAACGGTAGTTTCGGATTATAGATCGAGACTCAGTTCTGTGGGAGAAACCCTACGCCGAGATGCGCGCGACGAGTCGCGGCGCCTGCCACGCCCGGCCGAGTACCTTATGGAAGCAGCGCCTGGGAACGATCTCAACGCCCGATCTCGATAACGTGTCGTAGCGCGCCAGCTTCTCCGGGTAACGCGAGATCGTTGTCGGCCTGTAGGAAAGCGAGAGGAAAAATTCGTCGGTGAGACTGAGCGCGAACAGCTCCTCGATATCGCGCGCCCTCGCTAACCGCTCGACACCGAGCACGACCTGGCTGCCCAGACCCTTGCCCTGGTGCGCCGGCGCAACCGCGACCGACGACACTTCGGCGAGAGATGGCGAGTACTCCTCCAGCGCAGCGCACGCGACGACCCGTCCCGGCGCTTCCATCGCCACGACGTAATTGTCGATGCGGGCCGCGATCTGATCGAACGTTCTCGGCAGCATCAATCCCTGCGCGGCGTATGGCGTCACCAGCTCGAGGATCTGGCCAGCGTCGGCGCGTATCGCGCGGCGCGCCAGCGTCTGGGGCGAGGTGGACTCGGACCTCCTGAGATCGAGGGCAGCCTGGGAGGTAGATGGGAAATTATGCACGAGGAATGTATATATAAACATCCAGAAAGGCGCAAGTGTTCCGAAGCCGCGGATCGGGCGCTAGGTTCTTTCGCATGATTCCCAACAAGAGAGTGGCTGTCGTTCTGGCTCTGGCTGCAAGCGCAGGGCTTGCTGCCTCGACGCTGCCGGCGCAGGTCACCGTACCATCGGACTCGGCGATCCGGGCGATTCTGCAGAACAGAATCGATTCAAAACGAGCGGTCGGTATCATCGCCGCCACAATCGATCACGGACAGACAAAGATCTTCACGGCGGGTGGATCAGGCGTCCCGGGCATTGCGCTCGACGGCAACACCGTCTTCGAGATTGGATCGATAACGAAGGTTTTTACCGCGTCGCTCCTGGCCGACATGGTTGCACGCGGCGAAGTAAAGCTGGACGATCCGGTCGCGAAGTACCTGCCGAAATCGGTGCGAGTCCCATCGCGCGGAGGAAAACAGATCACGTTGCTGGATCTTGCAACCCAGACCTCGGGGTTGCCGCGACTTCCAAGCAACCTGAACCCCAAGGATCAGAACAACCCGTACGCGGATTATACCGTCGACCAGTTGTATGCATTCCTATCCGGTTACGAGCTGACTCGGGATATCGGCGCCCAATACGAATACTCGAATCTCGGCGTCGGTCTTCTTGGTCATGCTCTCGCGCTCAGAGCGGGGAAGGGCTATGAGGATCTCCTAACGGAGAGGATCCTTCGGCCGCTGGGAATGAACGACACCCGCATCATGCTCAACCCGTCCATGAAAGGCCGGCTTGCACCAGGACATTCTGCCAGCGGCGCCGTCGTCGCCAACTGGGACCTGCCGACGCTCGCCGGAGCGGGTGCACTCCGTTCGACCGCGAATGACCTGCTCAAGTTTCTCGCCGCGAATCTCGATAGCACAAATACACCGCTCGGCCGCGTACTCGCTATGACACATTTTGCGAGACGCGATGTGAACGACGGGCAAATGCGCATCGGGCTCAACTGGCACATTCTCAATTCCTTCGGCCATCCCATCGTCTGGCACAACGGCGGAACTGGCGGTTATCGGAGCTTCATTGCATTTGACGACACGAACAAGCGTGGCGTAGTGGTGCTATCGGACCAGGTGGTCGCACCCGACGACATCGGGTTCCATCTGCTCGACGAGCGCGCTCCACTCACGCCTGCGGTTGCCCTCAAGGTTCGCACGGAGATCGCCATCGATCCGGCAGTGCTCGAGACCTATGTCGGCGTGTACCAGCTCGCTCCAAACTTCGACATCGCGGTCACCCGCGAAGGTGCGTCGCTCTACGTGCAGGCTACCGGGCAGCCAAAGGTTCAGGTATTCGCCGAGTCGCCAACCGAGTTTTTTCTCAAGGAAGTCGACGCTCAGATCACGTTTGAGAAAGATTCCACCGGCAAGGTGACCCGATTGATTCTTCACCAGGGCGGGATGGATGCACCCGGAGTGAAGAAGTAGGAAAACTTCAGTGGGTTGCGAAGACTGTCGTCTTGCCGCTCTTGTCGAAGGTGAGCACCCGGTAGCGTTGAGTGCGCGGTCCTTCCATTCCAGGAGATCCCATCGGCATTCCCGGGACGGCGAGACCAGCTATGCGCGGCTTCTGCTGAAGTAGCCGATCGATATCGGCTGCCGGAACGTGTCCCTCGATCAGATAACCGTTGACGACGCCAGTGTGACACGCGGCAATTCCATCAGGGACTCCAAGCGTGCGCTTGATCGCTGCCATGTCGGGCGTGTCCTTCACATCGACTCGGTATCCATGCTTCAGTAGATGCTCGACCCAGTTCTTGCAGCAGCCGCAATTTGGATCTTTGTAGACGGTAACTGACGGCTTCTTCGCTCCACCTGGCGCAGGTGCGCGGACGGCGGCTGTTGTGAGGGTTAGCGCGAAGAACGTCGTCGCCAGCGCGGCGGTTCTTACTGGATGTCTTTTCATTCGGGAATTGATTTGAGTGTCCGTTCGATCTGCTTCTTGTGCCGGCCTTCGTGCTGCCCGACGAAGATAAGCCATTGATATAGATCCAGCTCGCCGAGTATCGGGTGAGTGTGCTTGATGTCGCCGATCGAGAGTCCGCTCGCGGCGATCGCTGCGGCGCGAAGAGCTTCGCGGGAGCTCTCGAGACCGTAGAGCGCCTCACTGATGTCGATGTTCGCACGTGGCTGCACGGTCGGAGGTGATTTGATAGCGGCGCTCTCGAGAACTGCGCTGTGTCGATCGAACGTGTGCATCACTGACTCCGTCGATTTCTCTTCGCCGAGCCCCGCCTCGCGTGCCTGTCCGACGCGCTTCGTGATGAGGCGCGCTATTCCAGATTCCACTATGCGCAAGTGGTCGAGAATCTCCGCTACAGACCATGCATCTGGAGCGGCCCTTCGACAAAGCCGATCGCCCGGGACGCCCTCGAAGCTCTGAAGGAGCTGTCGGCGCTTCTCTTCCACGTAACTCATGGTTTCGGCGAGTCTGGGGTGCATGCTTCCTCCTATCTGCAGAATTTACATGTAGATGGCAGTCAGAGCGCCGGTTTTTTTTCCTTCGTTCCGGCCTAACAGGGATCGCAGGCTTCATTCTTGCCTTCGGCATATATTCGGGTATATCATTGGTGCCCGCTCTCGCGTTGAAAATGACTTTCATCTGTCTCTGGACTCCTGCCGCTGCCCCTCTTCCTCCGATCATTGGCGCGACCATCATCGCACAGGAAAATCAGCTCCTTCAGCAGCTTATTCCTTCGCTGCTCGGAGTGGCGCCTCGAGTGATGCTGGGGGCGAACGGAAGCGTCTGGGCAGATGCGCGCGGAATGAATGCCGAGTCTCTGGCGAAAGATCTGCTCGACGTCTTTCACGAGAAAGGAGTTGAGAAAGTAAGAGCTGCCATCTCCCTCGTTCCCATCTGCGCTGAAGTCGCGGCGCGCTTCGGGAGAGGAAAGAACAAGGGAGCGCTCATTACGATCTCACCAGGCAGTGAGCGGGAGTGTCTCGCTCGATATCCGATCGGAGTGCTCGAGCCATCACTCGCTTTGTCCACGCTGCTCGATGGAATCGGAGTGGAGAGCTGCGGAGATCTGGCGAGACTCGACCTCGAGTCAGTCGAAGTTCGTTTTGGCGCCGAGGGAGCGCGTCTCTGGAGGTTGTCGAGGGCGGACGACTCGCGTCGCATCTTCGCCAGCATGCCGCGATCGCTGCCGACCGCTTCTCTCGACTGGGTGGATTACACGCTCAAGGACGCGGAGCGTCTCGTCTTCATCATCAACGCGCTTGTCGGAAACATTACGACGGAACTACAGTCGCGCGGACAGTGCGCGCGTGAGATGACGATGATCTTCTCGCTGGCGAACCGTGAGGCCCTCGAGCATCTGGTGCGTCCGGCTCGGTCGACGGCCAGTCACAAGGCGTGGATGCGGCTCATTCGCACGCATCTCGAGCGGATCACTCTTCCCGACGGCGTCCTCGGCATCACGATTCGAGTGGAGTCGGTCACCGGAGAAGTCGAGCGGCAGGGAGACATCTTCGATCGTGGATTCGCCACGGCGCGCGCAGCGGAGGAAACGATCGCGCAGCTGCTCGATGATCAGGGCGCGGTGGTGGTGACTCCCCGCAACACGCAGCATCCATTGATCGATCGCCGCACCGAGTGGATCAGTCAGGAGCCGGCGCAGGCATCAGCGCGCATCCAGCTGCGGGAGCGAGTAGTGAGAGCGACCGCCGCTCCCCGTCTTACGCTGCAGCTTCTTCCCGAGCCCCGACGCATTGCAGTGACGACAAAACGACGTCGCGATCATGAGATGCCGGTGCAGTTTCGCGACAAGGAGTGGATGACGATTGTCTCTGCTGCCGGACCCGATCGTGTCTCTGGAGGACGCTGGAGCGAGCCGTACGCTCGCGAGTATTTCCGCTGCGTTACCGATGATGGGATGAT
>DASWCI010000338.1:0-2093 GCA_036390195.1 Gemmatimonadaceae bacterium | reverse complement strand
ACGTGGATGCGTTTTCGGCAACGCGTCGTCGACGACTTCGATCATCTCATACATGGCGTCCTTTTCCTCGCCGACTGAGAGCCCGCCGATTCCGAAGCCGGGCCAGTCGTGCATTGAGCGTATTGCGTCGGCCGCCTCGCGACGCAGGTGGGCGTGGATTCCGCCCTGAAGGATTGGGAACAGCGCCTGATGGTTTCGAGGATTGTCCGCTGGGAATTCCTCACGCGGAGGATCCTCGAGAGGCTGGGTAGTCTCCAACCGCTGCAGCTCGGCCAGGCATCTCGCCAGCCACCGAATGCTGCGCTCGCTCGCATCGCGCGCTGACGCTTCGTCTGATTGTCCTGGAATTACATGGTCGAACTGCATGATCACATCGGCGCCGAGGTTGCGCTCGATCTGCATCACGATCTCGGGCGTAAAAAAGCGGCGCGAGCCATCGATGTGCGACTGGAACTCGACACCCTCCTCATCGACGGTCCGCAGCTGCGCGAGCGAGAAGACCTGGAAGCCGCCCGAGTCGGTGAGGATTGGGCCATCCCAGCGCATGAACTCGTGCAGCCCGCCCATCTCGCGCACGACATCGTCGCCAGGACGAAGGTGGAGATGGTAGGCGTTGCCGAGGATCATCGAGGCGCGCATCCGGACGAGGTCGTCGGGGTCGAGTGCCTTCACCGTCGCCAAAGTTCCGACCGGCATAAACGCCGGTGTCTCGACCGGTCCATGCGGCGTTGACAAAACGGCGGCGCGAGCGGCGCCGGCAGTGCCCTCGATCTGGAAGGAGAAGCTCACGCCTGAAAATTAGTCCGTCGCGTGGGATGCGCATCCGCCGTGATTCGCTGGCGCTTCAATCTCCTATGATCGCCATTGCATCGCCATAGGAATACAGCCTGTATCGCTCGGCGATCGCCTCCTTGTAGGCGCGCATGGTGAGCTCGTAACCCGCAAACGCCGCGACGAGCATGACGAGCGTCGATCGCGGGAGGTGGAAGTTGGTTATCAGCCGGTCGATAGCGCGGAACTCGTACGGCGGGCGGATGAAGATGCGCGTCTCTCCCGACTTTTCGCGGAAAATTCCATCTTCATCGATCACGCTTTCCAGAGTGCGAACACTGGTCGTTCCCACCGCCCAGATCTTTCCTCCACTCGCTCGCATTTCGTTTAGAATCGCTGCGGTTCGTGCGGGTAGGGTGTAGGACTCTTCGTGCATCACGTGATCGGCGGGATGCTCCGTCTCGACCGGTTTGAAGGTTCCGGCGCCGACATGAAGAATGACGTCAGCGCGCTTGACTCCCTTTCGTGAAAGTGCCTCGAGCAGCTCGGGTGTGAAATGAAGGCCAGCGGTGGGCGCTGCGACCGACCCGCTCTCCTTCGCATACACAGTCTGGTATCGCTCGACGTCAGCGGGTTGGTCGGCTCGAGTGATGTAAGGCGGTAACGGAACGTGCCCGTATTTCTCGATGGCCTGGTCGATCGGCATCCGCGAGTTGAGTTGCACTACGCGTGTACGCCGCTCCGTCGTCGAAAGAATCTCGGCATCGAAGTCTTCGGCGATACGAACGATACGCCCCGGTTTGAGCTTACCGCCGGGATGCACCATCGCTTCCCACATTGATTCGCCGAGTGGTCGCAGCAGCAGCACCTCGGCGGGCGTTCCGTTGTCGCGGACACCGAGGAGTCGAGCGCGGAAAACGCGCGTCGTGTTGAGTACGAGCGCGTCACCGGCGGGGATGAGCTGTTCGAGATCGCTGAACTGTCGGTGAGAGATCTCACCGCTGGAGCGATTCACCACCATGAGCCTGCTGTCGCCGCGTCGCGCGGTTGGCGTTTGCGCGATGCGCTCGACTGGGATGTCGAAGTCGTAGTGGGAGGTGCGGGTGCCGTCTTTGGCCACGAACGGATCAGGCTAATTGATCGATCTTGAACTGAGGCTGGCAGTCATCACAAAGTCGCTGGTCTGATCCGCTCGTCCAGCTCGACACCGATCTGGACGATCAATTCCGGCAGCAGCTCAACATCGGCCAACGTCGTCCGGAAATTCACGATGCACGCGCGCAGCATGAACCGATCTTCGATATGTGCGTTCGAGACGAAAG
>DASWCI010000337.1:0-5468 GCA_036390195.1 Gemmatimonadaceae bacterium | reverse complement strand
ACAGCGAGCGCGACCAGTTTTCCCGCGCTTTCAACGTTGCCAGCAACGACAATGGACTACCAGGCGATGTCGTCGACACCGTAATCGTCGCGTACGACACCGTTCCCGGCCAAGCTCCGACTTACGCGATACTGCGTTTCGCGCCCACCTGCCGCGGTGGATATGGCCTGCGGCAGATCCTTGGCGACTCGAAGACAAACTGCACCGTCCACAACAATCACCTCGATGAAGAGGACATCGACGCGGACAACGTTCTCAACCTCACCACGGCCGATCGCGACCAGGAGAAATGGCAACGCTACATCGTGAACCTTGCCGACCCGTCGAAGGGAACACGACAAGGTGTCTGCAGCGCTCCGCCGCAGCTCGCCGGCCAGCCAAAAGGACCGCGCGACAACGTGTGCTGGGTCTTCTTTCGCATTCCATTCCGGCATCCCGACGATTCCCTCGGGCATCCTCTGCTTCGTCGCGTGCGCGCGCTGAGGATGACGATGGTCTCGGGTGATGGGCTCGGCGACGACGAGTTCAGCACCGTTCCGTTGGCAAGACTGCGACTCACGGGCGCACCCTGGCTCAAGGTTAGCGACAGAACGCTGCATGGTGTGGCTGGAGATCAAACTTCGACGGGTGCGGTTCAATCCGGAGTCGTCGGCACACAGGACAAGCAGATCCGAGGAAGCATCGACTATGAATCTCCGCCCGGCGTTACGGACGCGCCGACGAGCAAAACGGTCGCCTACCAGCCTGGCCGGGTTCAGATTAACGAGCGTTCGTTGCGCCTCACAGCGACGGATCTCGCTGCTCTCGATCGCGCCGAGGCCTATTACCGGTTCCCCGAAGGCGAGAAGAATTTCATGAGCTACAAGGAGCTCCGCGTCTGGGCCCGCGGGGTGAGCAGCGGTTGGGGACCCGATGGCGAGCTGCAGTTCTACATCAAGATCGCCCGGGACGACAACAACTTTTACATGTACCGCACGCCGATCAACTCAGGCACTTCCAAGGCAGCATGGCTACCCGAAATAAACGTGAGCTTCGCGAGATTGTTTGCTTTGAGGGCGCAGATTCAGAATGCGTATCTCCAGGGCAAGCAGCGTAACACCTGCACTGGCATCGACTCGATGTTGATCGCCAATACGCCTCTTCCCGCTGGCGCAACCGCGAGTGCTCGTTACGCCGCCTGCGACAGCGGCTACATCGTTTACACGCTCGACCCGGGCGTAAGTCCTCCCAACCTCGCCGCGGTTCAGGAGCTGGCCGTTGGAATGCTGCGGCTCCCCGTTCCACCTGGCCTAAATCCAATTCTGCCCAGCGATACGTTGGAGCTCTGGGTAGATGACATCAGGCTCGCGGGCGTCGTCAACGAACCGGGCTTCGCCGGCCAAACCGGGTTAACCATCGTCGCGAGCGACTTCGCCGACATCCGGATCAACGCCAGCCGACGCGATCCGAACTTCAGGCAGCTGGCGGAGCAGCCAACCTTTCTCACCGACGATCGGTGGGACATCAGCTCGGCGTTTCACCTCGAGAAACTGTTGCCAGCATCTCTCGGGCTCTCGATTCCGTTCACGGTCAACTACACGTCGGCCTCGGTCAAGCCGTTGTACGTCTCGCAATCCGATATCCAGGGCGAGGCGGTAGAGGGACTTCGAACGCCCCGTTCGGCAGCAACCTCGATGACGCTGAGCCTGCGGCGGACTAAAGAATCGACAGGGTCGGTGTGGTCGCCGATCCTCAACAACCTCGCGCTCAATTCCTCTTACACAACCGGAGTGTCGCGTAGCGAGTACGAGGATGGAAGAGCAAAGAACTTCGTGATTGGACTTGACTTCAATCTGTCCCGCGCGCTCGTACCGGATCTCGCGCGTTGGTCGCCGACGGAACTGCATCTCACCAGCGCCTACACCAACGGCCACGATGACCGGGTCTCTTTTCTGAAGCCGGCGCTCGCGATCGATGACACTGCACGCGCGGTAAAGGGACGCAACCGGACCTGGCGTAACGGGAGCAGTATCGTCTTCCGACCGTTCAAGGCGGCCTCAGTTCGCTGGGACATAACCTCGGTGCGCGACCTGCGCGGTTATGGTACGGACTCTCCTCTCGGATTAATCGCAGCAACTGACCGCGACAGAGTGCTCGGTTATGACACCGGGCTGGAACGCGAGCGGGCGATGCAGGCGGGAATCAACATCTCTCCCCCGATTACCGCCTGGTTCCGACCGCGCCTCGATTTCGGAACCTCGTACAACATGTTGCGGGACCCGAACACACTCGGCTTCGCCAGAGAAGGCGACAGCACCGGCGCGCTGCGGATTCCACGGCGACTCGGCAACTCGCAGACTACTACCGCGGGTCTTACGCTCGATCTACCGCGAGCCATCAAACTGTACACCGATAGCGACAGCTTCCTACGCGGGTTCTTGGGCGGACTTCAGCCAATCGACGTCAACTTCAACCGCAGTGTCCTTTCTGTCTACGATGGCAGTGCTGTTCCTGCGACGATTGCGTATCAGTTTGGCCTTGGCGGGATCAACAATTTCCGTCAGTTGAGAGGTGACCTGGCGACGAGCGTCGGACTGGTGACGCAGCTTTCGCTGAATCAATCGCTGAACCTGCCGTTGGGCGCGAGTCTCGCCAGCAGATACCAGCGCATCAACACCAGAAACTGGACACGACGAATCGAGCAAGGCCAGGATATCGTCGATGGAACGCAGGTGGTGTTTCCCGATGTGTCCTTTCGCTGGGCGGGCCAGCCTGCTGCGTTTAGCTCGGTAATCTCCAGCCTCGCTGCAAACGCGCGCGTTCTGGAGACGCGTCAGTTGAACGGGACCCAGCCGCTGCTTGGCGAAGACAGTGACGACCGGGGAAAGCTTCGTGTTCGCACTTACCCAGTGAGTGGCTCTATCGTGTTTGCGGGAGCTCGACCCCTCGCGAGCACTGTGGGCTATTCATTCTCCAAACGAATCGATGCGAAGCCGGGGCTGAGCAGCAACGGCGACAACTCCGACTTCAGTGTTGATGTCTCGAAGCCGTGGGCGCTGCCCGCTGACTGGGGTGCGCGCAGCGATTTACGAACTCGGATCAGCTATCAAAAAAGTCAGGGACAGAATTTTGTCATCAATCCGCTCTCCGTTACTGGAGAGAGTCGGCTTACCGACAATGGACGCCGTGCCTTCAGCATGAGCGCAGACACGGACGTTGCGGAGAACCTTTCATCGAGCTTCGTGATCTCGCGCGTAGAGAGCTTCGACCGTAACCTTAACCGCCGCTTCACGCAGACCGTGCTCAGCGCGGTGATGCGCCTGCAGTTTTACGCCGGGGAGTTCAAGTGAGATCAATGCTCGCCATTCTGGTGTTCTCCATGCTCGCGGGTTGCAAAGGAGACGCAAAGGAGGGAAGCGCCGCGCAAAGGACCGCGACTGCCACTTCGACTGGCTTCAACGGAGGCGCTGCCTACAATTACGCGGGTGCGCAGGTCGCTTTCGGGCCCAGAGTTCCGGGAACACCCGCGGCAAAACAGGGCGGCGACTGGATCATCCGGCAGATGCGTGCGCGCGCGGACACCGTAATTGTTCAGAGCTTCACTTACACCACGGCCGATGGAAAGAAACTACCTCTGCGCAACATCCTCGCTCGTTTCCGCCCCGAGCTTCCCGAGCGCGTGCTCTATGTGACGCACTGGGACTCGCGTCCGATCTCGGAATCAGCTACCACCGAGGCCTTGAAGAAGATGCCGGTGCCCGGCGCCAATGACGGCGCGTCAGGCGTTGGGATGTTCGTCGCGCTCGGCGATGCGCTCAAAAGGACCAGGCCGAACGTCGGAGTCGATCTCCTCTTCACTGACGGTGAAGATTACGGGCAGTTCGGTCCCCCCGAAGTCGACGTGCTTATTGGCTCGAAGTACTTCGCCAAGCACCTGCCATCGGCCGACTACAAGCCGCTCTACGGAGTACTGTGGGACATGATCGGCGACAGGGATCTGCGCATTCCTTACGAGATGTTCTCCTTCCAGCGAGCGCCGGAAGTCGTCTCGCAAGTCTGGCAGACTGCCGCCGATTTGGGATACGGGAATATTTTCGTGCAGGAGAGTGGTGGCGAAGTCGTCGACGATCACGTTCCGCTTCTGGATGCCGGGCTTCGAGTGATCGACGTGATCGATCTCACCTACCCGCCACACCATACTCCGTACGACACGATGGACAAGATTTCCGCGAGGTCCCTCGCCATCGTTGGAGATGTCGCTACCGCGTTGGTAACCCGGAAATAGTCAGATGAAAGGGAAACTCACGGTCCTCATGATCACGGCATTCGTGGACATGCTGGGACTGGCGATGGTGATTCCCCTGCTCCCGTTCTACGCAACCAAGCTCGGAGCCTCAGCCACGATCGTCGGAGTTCTGATCGCGGCGTTCTCGATCGCACAGCTCGCGAGTGCGCCTCTCTGGGGGCGATTCTCTGATCGCTACGGCCGCCGTCCCGCGCTGCTCGCGGGACTAATTGTTTCGGCGATCGCCTATGTCATCTTCGCTTACGCGAGCACCCTGTGGCTGCTCCTCCTCTCGCGCATAGTGCAAGGGCTTGGTGGCGGTACGATTGGCGTCGTACAGGCGTACGTCGCTGACGCCAGCGATCCGAAGGATCGCGCGAAGAGTCTGGGCTGGCTCTCTGCCGCAACGAGTTTTGGCGCCGTGGTCGGACCGGCCATTGGTTCAGCGCTCATTCATTGGGGACGGCATGCCCCCGGAATTGCGTCGGCCATCTTTTGTGTACTTGTCAGCATCTTCGCTGGTATTTATTTGCGGGAATCGCGCGAGGAGATGACCGTTACCAGCGAGCACGCGGTCGTTCCTCAAACGAGTGCGGGCGCTGTGTGGAGTGTTATCACGCGACCAAAGGAGCCCGCCCAAAGGTTGATCTGGATCTACACGGTCGCGATTGGGGCTTTCTACGGAACTGTACCGACCCTCCCTCTCATTCTCGCCCATCGCTTGCCGATTACCGAAGCAAATGTCGGCTACTTCGTGATGTACCTCGGCGGAATGGGGGTCTTCGTTCGAGCAGGAATACTGGGTCGGATGATCGAATGGCTGGGTGAGGCGAGGTTGACCCGCCTTGGTCTGGTGCTACTCGCAGCGGGGCTCGCGCTCATTTCTGCGGTGCATTCGTATCTCACGCTGCTCGTCGCGCTGACGCTGATGCCGCTCGGCACTGCGTTCGTGTTTCCGTGTGTTACCGCGATGCTGTCGCGGATTGTCCCAAGAAGGCATCGCGGTCTCTATATGGGAGTGCAGCACACGTTTGGCGGGGTTTCCCGGGTCGTATTTCCACTCGCGGCCGGCGTCGCGATGGACCATCTCGGACTTGGGTTCCCGTTCGTACTCGCTGGAGTTCTCGTCCTCGGGACGCTCCTATTGACTACCTCGATGGAAGCGTACGCTCCAAGCCGCGCCGCTTCGGTGACGTAAATCGCG
>DASWCI010000336.1:0-3717 GCA_036390195.1 Gemmatimonadaceae bacterium | reverse complement strand
GGCTGTGCCCGCCAGATTTCCATTCCCTGACCGGATGTTGTAAGTCATAACGCGCAGCGGGATTTCCGAACCCGCAGCTGGCGACAGGTGTGCGCACGCGACGCCTGCTAGGAGAGCGAGAAATCCGGCGAGGCGAACAGGAGCGCGCATCTTTCATCCTCGTCGTGGACTGATCAGCCCCAGACATAAGGAACGGGGAACTGCCGCGCAAGATGTTTAAGAGCTGCGTGCGGCGTTAAGGATGGTGACCACCCGCAGGTACGCCGTTAGCTCGTCGCAATTGGAAGTGCGACTGAAACCACGCTTCCTTTGCCGAGTGTGCTTTCGATGGTGACGTCTCCTCCCATCGCGCGAGCAAGATCGCGCGAGATGGCGAGCCCCAGACCGACGCCCGGATACTCGCGCGTGGTGCCGCTGTCGACCTGAAAAAAAGGCTCGAAGATTTGATCGAGGTTCTCCGTCGCTACCCCGATACCACTGTCAGTTATCCTGATTTTCGCAACTTCTCCGTCTCGGCAAGCATCCAAGCCTATCCGCCCACCTCGCGGCGTGAACTTGACCGCGTTTCCGAGGACGTTCAGGAGTATCTGCCGCAATTTCGTTGGATCGGCTTCTACCTCGAGCGAAGGATCGCAGGAGTCGTAAGTGAGCGTGAGCTTCTTTTGAACGAGCTCGGGCCTTACCAGCGGCTCCAGTGCATCGAGCGCGGTCCTCACACGAACCCGCTGAGGAGTGATCGCGGTAGTGGCGGCTTCGACTCTGGCGAAGCTGAGGACGTCATCGATTAGCGCCAGCAGATGCTGTTGATTGGTGCGAATGCGCCCGACGGCGTCCGACTGTTTTTGTGTCAGCGAGCCTTCCACTCCCAAAGCAAGGAGCTCGGCGTAGCCCGCAATCGCGTTGAGTGGAGTACGCAGCTCATGACTCATCACTGCCAGAAACTCCGCCTTGGCGCGGTTTGCCTTCGATACCAGAGCGTACGCAGCATGCAGTTCTTTTTCCGATCGCTCTCGCTCGGCAGTCGAAGCGCCCAGCACCAGGAACGTTGCAGCAGTCACACCCATGAAAGTCTGGAGCGCGAACAGACTCCCGTGCAATGTCGGCTGAACGAACGGGCCATGACCTATTGCCGTTCCCCACACTGCGATCGCGGACACGACAAAGGTGGTCGAGACCGCTCCACATTGCCCAAACCGGATCGCAGCCCAAATCATGATCGGGAAAAACACGTAAGCCTGTGCGAAAGCGGCGCTGCGCGTTGCCGTCGGCACGACAAAAACAAAAAGACTCGCAACAAAGACCGACACCGTGAGTGCGGCGGCTTCGGGCATCCGAGGAGGCCGCAGCAATGGACGGCGTGCCGACGCCCATACGAGAATCGGCGGAGCGACCAAAAGCGCGCCGATTGCATCACCAAGCCACCATGCACGCCACGTCTCGACGACGCTCCCGCGCGTGACGAGTCCGCCGAGATGCAGACTGGTGACTCCGATGGTTGCGCTCACGATGGTCGAGAGCACAGCGGCGAAAACGATGAGCGCGAGAGCGTCCCTTACGCTGCCGAGGGATAGCCGAAAACCGGGAAGACTCCGGAGCGCATAGGAACCGGCCAGTGCTTCGAGCGTGTTCCCCGTGGCGATGCCCATCGCGACGATGACCGGCGCACCGGTCCAGACATTTACTACGAGCGCGCCGAGAAAGATTCCTGGCCAGAGCCAATAGCCGCCCAGGAGGAGAGCGGCGAGTGCGATGCCAGTGGGCGGCCAGACCAGTGTGGCGAATCCGGAAACGGCATCCAGTTGAAGGCCGGCTCGTGCCGCAAGGATATATAGAACGGCGATCGCGGCAACCTTTCCGACGTACTTAACCCGAGTCATCGACTTCCCGCCCAGCGGCTCCTCGGAGCCCGCCGATTTTTTAGCTGCCTTCGTACTTGAACGATACTTTGATCTTCACGCGGTAAGTCTCGACCTTGCCGTTATTCAGGTGCATGTCGAGCTGCGATACCTCCGCGATACGCAGATCGCGTAAAGATTTTGACGCGCGCTTGACCGCTGCGGCCGCAGCTTTCTCCCATGATTCAGTGCTGGTCCCAACCAACTCGATCACCTTGTAGACGCTCTCTGCCATGCCAGTCTCCTTGTTCGTCGTGCGTTGGTCGTTCGCCGAGACGTGTAGCGGCCTGATTAGACTGGGCAGACGCCAGCATCACTGCAAGGGCGTGTCAGGAATTGATGTGGGAACGGCTTAACGCCAAAGACGAGCTACTAGCTGTTACACGCTCCGACAAAAGTCGCAACAGCTGGCGGTCCGGAGCCGCCGTTCTCGTTCTCGTCATGCTTGAAGAAAACGTACGCCTCTTTCCAGGGCTGACTGGTTACGCACTTCGCCCACTCGACCAGTCCTGCTTCGTCGTAGTTGAGCCGATGCAGACGCAGGTATCCCCATGATGCAGTGGAGACGACGGGACACTTGAAATCATCCTGCTCGATGACGCATATGGCGATGTCGCGCTCCCGCATCGCACTGAACACTTCGTCGTCGAACCAGCTCTCGTGACGAAATTCGAAAACGTAGCGGCGATCTGTCGGCAGAAGTCCGAGAAAACCTCGGAATCGCGGCACATCTTTTTTCAGATTCGGGGGCAACTGAAAAAGAATTGGCCCTAACCTGTCGCCCAGCGTCGCGGTGTTCTTGAGCAGAAAATCGACGAGGCTTGCTGACTCTTCCTTCAATCGCGCGTGATGCGTGTTGCGCTGGCTCGCCTTCAGCGCAAACGTGAAAGTCTCGGGCACCTGCGCCGCCCACTCACGCAACACGTTCTCCTTCGGCAATCGATAGAACGTGTTGTTGATCTCTACAGCCGGGAACTTCGTGGCGTAATAGCCCAGGAATCCGTCGTCCTTGAGATCAGTCGGGTAGAAGTTTCCCTTCCACTCCTTGAACGCGTAGCCGCTGGTCCCTGCCAGGACCTTCACGAGACCATGCGCTTCGACTCGGCCTTCTCTTTTTTGGCTGGCTTCTCGCGGGCGAGGCTTGCCTTCAACGCTTCCATCAGATCGAGCATCTTCGTCTCTGACCCCGGCGCGACGTCGGCGGTGATGTCCTGTCCGTCGATCTTACGCTGAATCGTCTCCAGCATCCGCTCACGCACAGTGTCCTTGTACTTGGTCGGCTCGAAGGTCTCGTTCGAGGTCTGATCGATCAGCTGCTTCGCCAGCTTGAGCTCCGCTTCCTTCACATCGCCGGGCGGAATCGTGACTTCGGTCGTCGGACGCAGCTCGTCGGCGTAGTGGAGCTGCTCCATCACCAGCACTCCATTGAGTGGGCGCAGCAGGACCAAGTGCTGCTGACCGCGTGCCGCGTACTGACCGAGCGCGGCACGTCCAGTCTCCTTCAGCGCGGCAGCGAGCAGACGATACGCGCGATCGCCACCCTTGTCGGGGCCGAGGTAGTACACCTTCTCGAGGTACTCGCGATCCACGCCTGAGAGCGGGACGAACTCGACGACGTCAATGGTGCTGGTCGCTTTCTCCTCGAGCGCCTTGAGCTCCTCGGCGCTCAGAATCACGTACTGGTCCTTTGCGAACTCGTAGCCCTTCACCGTCTCGTCGCGCGTCACCACTTCGTTGTCTTTCGCGCAGATGTACTGCTGCTTGAGTCGGGTTCCGCACTTCTTGTGTAGCATGTTGAACGACACGCTCGTCTTGGATTCAG
>DASWCI010000335.1:0-1740 GCA_036390195.1 Gemmatimonadaceae bacterium | reverse complement strand
CTCGAGCAAGTTCTTCAGCGCATCTACTGATTTCTCGCCAACCGCGGCAAGCGCACGGATGTATGCGATCTGCAGCTCCTTGTCCGTCTCTCTGGCTAGTGCCGCGTTGAGCGCAGTTATAGCCGCCGGATCCTCGATCTGGAACAGCGACCACGCTGCGAGCTCGCGCATCTCCGGGTCCTTATCGCTCAACAACGCGATCAGGGCTGGCGGCGCCTGCTTCAGGTCCGAATTTCCGAGTGCCCAAGCGGCGCGCTTCCGCACCTCGACGCTCGCATCGGAGAGCGCGGCGGCGAGAGCACTAGCCGACGATCTGTCGCCGACGTTGCCAAGCGCCCATGCCGATGTCGCGCGTACCTGAGTGCTGCCATCACTCCGCAAAGCCGCGGAGAGCGCCTCGACTCCGACGTGTGATCTGTCACCTTCGGCCAGCGACCACGCCGCCATCTCCCTCACACTCGCGTCCGGGTCGCGACGCAGCGCATTTGCGAGCGCTTCCGCCGCAACCTGGCGGTCCGCGTACTCCGAGAGTCCCCAAGCGGCAATTCTGCGCAGACTCGCGCTCGTGTCGGTTGCAAGAATGCGAGCGAGAAGCACTGGACGCTCATCGGTGTCCTTCGCGGCCTTGCCGGCACGCTGACTGAGTGCCTGCAATAGCGCCTGGGGAATGATCGTGGCGCCCTGCTCCACCGCATGTTCGACCACTTGCCCAATGGAGCTCGCGACAGTCTGCGTGGCCTGCGTCGTGGCGGTCGCAATGGTCGTGGCGGTCTCAGTCTTCTCATGAGTCTTGGAGCCGCCGATGATCTCGCGCGAGTCCGGATATCCCTTCGCTTCGGGAGTCCTTTGCGAGCTCAAGAGCTGCAGCTCCGCAGACCTCGATGTCGGACTCGCGGCAACGTGTACCGACGTGCGCGGCGAAGGAGCTGCTGCACCGACAAATATAGAAATCAGCGCCAGCGATCCTATCAGAATCGCCGATTGCTTGCGGGTCGGGCTCGAGTGACGAAGCTCGGGATCGAGGATCGCCAGCATGCGTCCCTCAAATTCCTTGCGACGTGCCATTGCGAGCGCGACCGACGGAGTAGCATCGCGTCTCACGCTCGTCACGATGTCCAGGAGATGCTCGGCGTAATCCGTCGCCCGCGCACCGCAGGCAAGTGCGAGATCGTCACAAGCGCGCTCGCTCTCGGACCGGAGCTGCTTGGCCGCCGTCCACACCAGCGGATGGAACCAGTACACTGCGCAGGCGAAACGCCCAAGCGTATGACCGACAAGATCGTGACGGCGAACGTGAGCCAGCTCGTGAAGCAGGACAGCACGTCGACGATCGAGCGACCACGAATCGCATTCCGCCGGAAGGACAATCGTGGCGTTGAAGACGCCGCACGCGAACGGCATCTTTGCGTCCTCGCTCCGTAGAAGTCGTGGCGGCTCCTCGAGCGACAGCCTGTCGGAAACTTCCCAGAGCGGAGTGAGCCAATCCTCGGTATCGAGGGGCCGCGCACGGTTGACGATTCGGCGAACGACCAGCGTTGCGTAGCCGAGCGATGTGGCAATCGCGAGCACGACAGCAGCCCAAACGAGCACAATGATGGATAGGCCACTCAAGGCCGGAGAGGTGGAGATCTCAGCCCCGATCGAGCTCGATGATTTGACTTCACCCTTCGTGGAAGTTGGAGCGACGATTACGGCAGCCTTGTCCGCTCGACCGGTCCTATCTATCGAAACGCTGCCCAC
>DASWCI010000334.1:0-5927 GCA_036390195.1 Gemmatimonadaceae bacterium | reverse complement strand
TATTACCTCACGCCGGGCGAGCTGTCAGCCAAAACGAAATCCGATCCGACGTTCTACGAGACGGGCGTCAAAGTCGGCGCGCGCGTCGTCAACGGCTCGATCGTGCGCGACCCCGGTGGCAGACAGGTTTCATTCAAGATGACTGACGGTGCGCAAACCTACGACGTCGTCTATCGCGGCATCACACCCGATACTTTCACCGACGGTGTCGATGTCGTCGTCGAAGGACGGCTCGGTCGCGACAACACGTTTCGCGCTACGACGCTGCTCGCCAAGTGCGCGTCTCGCTACGAGAACGCGCCCGAGAAGTACAAACAAACTCCAGGATACAAGCGAGCCGAGCAGCGGGCGTGAAGACAGGCTGCGTCTCAACAACTTCGGAGGAGCCAATGCGAAATCGTCCACACACGAGCTACGCCGCAGCCCTTGCACTCTGGCTGGCCTTTCTCGTCGGTGTAGCCTGCTCGAGTGACAAGAATAAGCAGGCAGGGGGCGATACCATGGGTGCTACCGCGATGTCCGACACCGCGGCGAACAAATCACTCTATGACCGGCTCGGAGGAAAGTCCGCAATTACAGCGGTAGTCGACACTTTTGTCGCGCGAGTCGCAGCCGACGCCCGAATCAACAAGAAGTTCGCGCGCAGTGACATCCCGCGGGTGAAGGTGATGCTCGTCGACCAGATTTGCGCGCAAACCGGCGGCCCATGCACATACACCGGTCGTACGATGAAGGAAGCGCACCGCAACATGGGAGTGACCAACGGCGAGTTCAATGCGCTCGTCGAGGACCTCGTGGCGGCGCTGAATGCTTTCAAGGTGCCGGCGAAGGAGCAGAATGAGCTGTTGGCCGCGCTCGGCGCCATGAAGAGCGACATAGTAGAAGTGCAGAGCGCGGCGACGGGAACGAGACTCCCGGCGAGCTTCAAGCCAGCCTCCGCCTTGAAATAGCGATTCAAACGGAGCGGCAGAAGTGATCCTCGTTGGTGAGCTGTCCCTCTGGGTCGCGCTCCTCATGGCGGCCTGGGCCGCAACGGTGTCATTCGCCGGCGGACAATTGCGACGCGCGGATTTGATCGAGAGCGGCGAGCGCGCGATCAATGCAACGCTGGCGATGGTCGTCCTCGCTTCACTCGGACTGTGGACGGCGCTACTCACCCACGATTTCTCGATCAAATACGTCGCCTCGTTCACCAGCGCGAATCTCCCAAAGGTCTATACGATCACTGCCTTCTGGGGCGGACAATCCGGATCGCTGCTCTTCTGGGCGCTGATTCTGTCGATCTACGCCGCTATCACGCTGCGGACGAATCGCACGCGCAACCGCGAGCTGATGCCGTATGTCGCCGGCACGCTGGCGGTCATCCTTTTTTTCTTCCTGGCGACGATCTGCCTCGGCTCCAATCCATTCGAGAGGCTCGATTGGATTCCCGCTGACGGGCGAGGACTGAATCCGCAGCTGCAAAATCCCGGAATGGCGATTCATCCGCCGAATCTCTACCTGGGCTACGTCGGGACGTCGATTCCTTTTGCGTTCGCGATTGCAGCGCTGCTTACGCGACGACTCGACGCCGAGTGGCTCGCGGCAGTCAGACGATGGGCGCTGCTGGCCTGGTTCTTCAATACCGTAGGCATCGTACTCGGCATGTGGTGGGCGTACGTCGAGCTCGGCTGGGGTGGATACTGGGCGTGGGATCCCGTCGAGAACGCATCGCTCCTTCCGTGGCTCGTCAATACTGCTTTCCTGCATTCGATCATGGTGCAGGAGAAGCGCGGGATGCTCCGGAAATGGAACGTCACGCTCGTCGTATCGGCATTTTTGCTCGCGATCTTCGGGACGTTCATCACGCGCAGCGGCGTGATTTCGAGCGTGCACTCGTTTGCGCAATCGCCGGTCGGCAAATGGTTCGCCGGATTTCTCATTCTCGCGATTGCAGTGACGGCGTATCTGGTCTCGACGCGGTTGCAGGATCTTCGCTCGAACGCCGAGCTGGAGAGCATGGTCAGCCGCGAGGCGGCGTTCCTCTACAACAATCTCGTGCTGGTCGGAATCGCGTTCTCCGTGCTTTGGGGAACGCTTTTCCCAATCATCAGTGAAGCGGTGCGCGGAAACAAGATCACCGTTGGGCCGCCGTTTTTTAATGCGGTCAACATTCCACTCGGATTGTTGCTACTTCTGCTGACTGGGATCGGGCCGCTGATCGCGTGGCGCCGAGCGTCGGTGGCGAATCTGAAGAGGCAATTTCTGATTCCGGTCTCGGCCGCAGTTACGATTGGCATTTTGTTCTTCGCGCTCGGCGTCCATAATCTCGCTGCGCTCCTCTCCTACTCCTTCGGCGCGCTCGTGCTTGCCACGATCGTCCAGGAATTCTACAAGGGCGTGAATGCGCGGCATCGCATGTACGATGAGTCACGCGCAATTGCGCTCCCGAGGCTGATTGCGCGCAATCGGCGGCGGTATGGCGGCTACATCGTGCACCTCGGTGTCGTCGTTGTGTTTGCCGCTTTTGCTGGGCTCGCCTTCAAGCGTGAGTTCGATCTCACTCTGAGCGCGGGAGATGCTAAGACTGTTACCGACGCCTGGGGACATCGCTGGACTTTCCTTAGTCAGGGAATCTCGCGCTACAACGTGCTGAATCGCGAAGTGACTGCGATTGCCCTCGATGTCACGCGCGACGGGAACCCGGCCGGAGTCATCACGAGTGAGAAGCGACAGCACGTCGATTCGCGAGGCGCTCCGACGTTCGAGCCATCGACCGAAGTCGGGATCAAAGGATCGTTCAAGCAGGATGTATACGTTGTCCTCGCCGGCGTTCGCGGAGCCGATGGTGCCGAGATCCGAGTGACTTTCAATCCGCTGGTTCGGTGGGTTTGGCTCGGCGGGGCGCTCATGGCACTCGGCGGACTCGTGGTGATGTGGCCGGCAGCGGATAGGCAGCGGGTTCAGGCGGGTTACGCTGCTGTTTTGAAGCCGAGGCCAATTGGGGAGCAAGTTCCGGATCTCGTCGGCGCATGATTCTCTCGACTGCGGACTGCGGACTAACTGCTGCGGACTGCGGGCCAACGGCACTGCTGACTGCTGACTAACTACGAATTGGGGGACTAACTACGAACTGCGGACTAACAACTCTCGGGACGAGAACTACGTGCCTGTGACTCGACGAGAATTCGTCTCAACGCTCCCAGCGCTGGGGCTCGCTGCGGCCGCACTTCCGCGCAAGATCCTTAGCGCGCAGGCGGCCGTGCAGACATTCAATGGGCCGATGGCGGACGCGAACGACGTTTACCGGCCGGTCACGCTGCCAGCGAAGCCCAATGCGCGAGCGTCGATGACCGATGCGCAGCGGGACGATCTCGAGCATCAGATCCATTGTCAGTGCGGGTGCAATCTCGACATTTACACCTGCCGCACAACCGATTTCGCCTGCAGCGTCTCGCCCGCGATGCACGCAGACGTGATGGGACTCGTAGCGGGAGGCCACACGGCGCAGGAGATTCTCGCCGCGTTCAAGACAGTCTACGGCGAGAAAGTACTGATGGCGCCGCAGAAGAGCGGATTCAATCTTGTTGGTTACACGATGCCGTTCGTCGCACTCGGCGCCGGTGCGGTTATCGTCGCATCGCTGCTCAGGAGGTGGAAGTCGCACGCGCAAACGGTCGCTGCCGTCGACGCGCAACATATCGACGCGACTGAAGGAGAGCTCGCCGCGCTCGATGAAGCGGTGAAGCGCGACACATGACTGCGCTCCTCGCCGGCACCGCCCTCGCGGTGGCGTCCCTCTGTTACGTGCTCTGGCCCCTCTATCGGGCTGAGGTCGCTGCTGCTCCTCGCGCACCCGGGCACCCGAAAATGCGCGAGAGCCCAGCGGTCGAAGCGCTGCGCGAGCTGGAGTTCGATCGGCAGACTGGGAAAATCGCCGATACCGATTACGAAGCGCTCAAAGCGCGATACACCGATCAGGCACTGCTCGCAATGCGCGCCGAAGGTCGGCCGGTGTGCGAGAGGTGCGGGCCAAGGCCGGAGACTGATGCGGAGTACTGCTCGAGGTGCGGAGGCAGGCTGCTCGGCTAAGTAAAGTCAACTTCAGTTGCAGTTGCCGTTGCAGCTGCAGTCAAAACTGTCGATTTCCTATCACCATACTGTCGATTTTCTATCATCCCCGCCCCCACTCGGCCAAAAAACCGCGGCTGTAACCAGATTCGTTCTTGACGTCTTGCGCCGGTGGCAACGAGTATGCACTACGCCTGAGCTAGAACAACCACCGTCCACTTGCAAATAGATGTCGCAACCGCAGCGCATCGAACCTATTGAGTCTCCGCCGCCAGAGCGTGACCCGGCGATCGCCGCCACGATCCGGGTACTCGATCTCGTCTTTGGTCCGCCCTACGAGCGCACCTACGATATCAGGCTGTGGGACGGAACCGTCCAGCACGGCGGTGCCGATCAGCGCGCGGATTTCTCGCTTTACATTCGCCGCCGCGGTGCCCTGCGAAGGATGGTGGTGCCTCCGTCGGAGCTCTCGATCGTGGAGGCGTTCATCTCCAACGACATCGATATCGAAGGCAATGTCGAGTCGGCAATGGGATTGGGCGACGCAATCGGTAAGCGCATTCAATCGATGCGTACGATCGCTGGCTTGATGCCGAAGATTCTCGCTCTTCCAGTCGACGACGATTCGCCGGCCGTCGAAAAGAGCCGCTACGCCCGCTCGCTACGACTCCTCACTCCGCGTGCGCGCAAGAGCACGGAGCCGGAGATCCGCTTTCATTATGACCTCGGGAACGATTTCTACGCGCTCTGGCTCGACCCGAGTATGAGCTATACCTGTGCATACTATAGAAAGGAGTCTGACGACCTCGCGAGCGCCCAACGAAACAAGCTCGATCACATTTGCCGGAAGCTGCGGCTCCAGCCGGGCGATCGTCTGCTCGATATCGGTTGCGGGTGGGGCGGATTGGTGATGCACGCCGCGCAAAACTATGGCGTGCAAGCGACCGGCATCACTTTGAGCGCCGCGCAAGCGATTCTCGCCCAGGAAACAATCGCTGGGCAGGGATTGAGTGACAGGTGCAAGGTCCAGATGATGGACTTCCGCGATCTGCCGGTTAAGGCGCGCTTCGAGAAAATCAGCTCGGTCGGCGTGACGGAGCACGTGCCCGAGAACCAGCAGTCTGACTATTTCGCGCGAGTTTTCCGCGTGCTCGAGCCGAGCGGGCTATTTCTGAATCATTGTGAGGTCAGCATCCGTGCAGCGCGGCGCACCAACGGCATATTCGGGCGAATCGGCCGCTGGCTTTGGAAGCGTGACCAGTTCATCGACAAGTACGTGTTTCCGGACGCCAGGCTCGTTTCCCTGGGCAGCATAATCAGAAGTGCGGAGAGTGTTGGCTTCGAGGTCCGGGACGTCGAGAGCTTGCGCGAGCACTACATCCTCACGCTTCGCGCCTGGCTGCGCGGTCTCGAGCGGCGTAGGGCAGATGCGATAAAGCTGGTTGGGGAAAGGGCTTACCGGGTCTGGAAGCTCTACATGTCGGCGGGCGCGTACGGTTTTCGCACTGGTGAGATCAACATCGTGCAGACGCTCTTGTCGAAGCCGGGGCCCGGAGGCAAAGCCGGCGTCCCGCTCACGCGAGAAGACCTTTACAAGGCTGACAAGAGAAGGCAAGGAGAATTGGGAGGAAAGATCTAATGGCAGTCCGCGACATTGTCGACCAGAAGGGCATCAAGTGGAGAGTGTGGGCAGTTCAGCGCTCGTCGATTCATCCGAAGACGGCGGCCGAGGATTTCCTCGGCGATTACGGCGAAGGCTGGCTTTGCTTCGAGTCGGCGAACGAGCGGCGGCGCCTCGCGCGCTTCCCGCAGGACTGGGATAGAATGGCCGACAGGGATCTGTTAGGACTGCTCACGAAGGCTGCCGTCGTTCCGGT
>DASWCI010000333.1:0-5382 GCA_036390195.1 Gemmatimonadaceae bacterium | reverse complement strand
TATCCTGTCGCCGACGACCTCTCTCTGACTTGGTACGTCGGCATCGGGAGGGATGCGGCCAACGAGCGGTGGGCGTTCGCGTTCAGCGCGAAGGAAGACTGGCGCGCAAAAGTTCAGTCCGACGTTGCCAAGATCGCGGAGACCAACCGCGGCTACACGAAAGTCTTTTTCGTCTCGAATCAATTCATCAAGGACAAGACGCGCGCCGAAGTTGAAGATACGCTCCGACAGAAGCACAACGTCGATGTTCGCATTCTCGACCGCACCTGGATCCTCGACCGCGTCTTCACCAATCACCTCGAAGAGCTCGCAATTGAGGAACTCGGCATCCGGGTCGCAAGGCGACCTGAGGCGGTAAAGGGACCCCTTGATGCGGAGCGCGAACGTGAACTCGCTGAGCTAGAGCAGAGGATCACAACTGCCGCACACGAAGGGCGCTTCACGCTGCAGTTCGTGGATGACGCTATCGACGCGGCGAAACTCGCTCGCAACAGCGAGCCGCCGAGAACTGATGTCGAAGGACGCCTCCTGCGCGCAGAGCGCATCGCGAAGGAGCACGGCACTACACACCAGCGACTTGTCGCAGCATACGAACGCGCCGCGACCGCCTTCTGGTACTTCGAGGACTACAACGCATTCATCGAGCTGTAAGTGCGAGCAGAAATCCTGAAGGAGGCTTTGCCAACCCACGCACCGGCAGGTAGTGGTCTAGTTTGACCGGAGCGGTTGTAACAACTTTTGCGGGACGTAGCGGGACGTGGCGGGACGGCTACTGTGGCACTTCATCGGGATCGAATAGTTCCTCAACGTTGACGTGGCGCCCTAGACGTTCGCCGAAGTAGCGCGCCAGCCTGAACGCCATGCCGATATTAGGCTCGCCCGTTCCGTTCATCAGATCCAGCATGCGGCGACGGCTGATGATGTCCGTCGAGTAGATAGCAACAGGTAAGAACTCATTCGCCTGCATGAAGGCTCGCAACCGAGTGAAGGGTGGAAGGCGCAAAGACTTGTGACTCACGGGTTTCTCACATCGCTACTAACCGTCCACGATTCCGCTGAGGATTCTGAACACTTCGTCGAAGCTATCCGCGACCGTCACGGTGTCGCCGCTGTCGAAGGTGATGATAGTTCCGCCCTTCGTGTGCGGGAACGGGCTCCTGACGAACGTCTGAACATGCAGCCCGCTGACGCAGCGAGACTCGCCCGTCTCCGCGTCCTGAAAGACGACGAGCGGCACCCCGTGCCAGCGAGCAGTGATTCCGTGCTTCGTCACGGCCTCACTCCTCCCACGGCCGGAACGCCGTGCAGCCGTCGAGGTAGGCTTGGTTGCACTTGCCTTCCCCGCGTCTCCGGTGCGACTTCAACCCGTGGCCGCAGCGGCAGACCGGCTCGGGCGAGAACATGGTGCAGCCGCACCACCGGCACGGCCACGAACGCCCTTGGTCCCGGCGGACATGGAGTCGCCTCAGGTGCGTGCAGGTGCAGACGTAGGCGAGCGGCGGATTCATGGCTCCGCCTCCTCGGGATCAACCGAGTCCTCCAACGCGATCAGCGAGAGCGCGAGCGCCAGCGCGTACGGCGCGAGCACTTCGGCGAGCAGATCCATGTGAACCCCGAGCAGTTCGGCGCCGTTGCCAGCGTTCAGGTTCAGTTTCTCTTCGGCTGCCTTGGAGAACTCCAGCATGAACCTCACGCGCGCGAGTACGTGCGGGATGTCGTCGTTCTCGTAGTAGTCGGGGATCTCAGTGTAGGACGGCTGCGGCGAGCGGCGGGAGAACGGCTTGCGATCGTCCGCCATCCGTCAGTCCTCCCCGAGGTCGAATAGCTCCGTGATCCGCACCCGTTTCCGTCCGAGGAGCCGCCGGCACGCGACCGTGATCCAGATCATGACGGGCCGGGTCGGTTCGGCGCGACCGAACCTCAGCCGGTCGAGGTGTTGCCTGCTGATGCCAGTTACGTCGGCGATCTGATTAGGTTTTAGGCCGTTGTCTCGAATGAATCGACCGAGCCGGACGAGTCGTCTCTCCATGACACGGATAGCATGTGACACTTATAGCATGTAGGTCAAGCATTCAAGCGAGTCACACTCATAGCCGTGGTTGGCCGTGACCCGCTGAAGCTGTTCTCCGAGAGGGTGAAGGAGCTGCGCGAGAAGCGCGGAGTATCGCAGCAACGCCTCTCCGAGCTGGCCGGGTTGAACCGGAACTACGTCTCCGATGTGGAGCGCGGGCGGCGGAATCCCTGTCTCGGGAACATCGTGAAGCTAGCCGAGGCGCTGGATGTCGCGCCGAGCGAGCTGTTCCGCAACTTCCGGTAGTGACTTCGCAGCGCAGCGGACCTATACTCCTCCCATGCCAAAGGGGTCAAGCAAGCGCGAGAAGCGCGAGGACTCATCGCAGGCGGCGCGCCGCGTCGTCGATACCGTGATCGAGCGCAGCGAAGCGGACGCGGAGCCGGAGATCGAGATCACGCCTGAGATGCGCGCCGCCGCCGCTGCATTCGGGCGGATCGGCGGGAGGATCGGCGGGCCGAGGCGGGCCGAGGCGCTAAGCGCGAGGAAGCGTTCAGAGATCGCGAAGAAGGCTGCCGCGGCGCGGTGGAAGGGCGACAAGTAGTTAATGTAGAGTTACTTGCATTTGCTAATTGCCTGCCCCACAATTTTGTGGGATGATTCTCTTCGAGATTCGCGTTGTTGCGTCTCTCCACGGTGGCGACCGCAAAAATGTCATCGAGGAGTGGCTCGACGATTTGCGCGAGCAGAAGGAGGTAGTCGCGAATGAGTTGCGGGTGAGGCTCTCGTACTTGCGAGAGTTGCCGCGCGATCAATGGGAGATACCCTTCTTTCGAGCATCAATGCAGGGATTTCGAGAGATCGGCGAATTGAGATTTAAGTGCTTCGGCACTCAGTTTCGCGTGTTTGGCTTCTTCGGCCCGAACGACGGCGAATTCACACTCCTCGGTGGCGCAACTCACAAGATGAACCGCTACAACCCCGCGAGCGCAATCGAAAGCGCGGACAAACTCAGAAAGCAGGTCCTCGATGGTGAGAGAAAGACGGAGAAGTTCACGGTTATTGTCGCTCCTGAGGTTGCAGGACAAGACGGTTCGTGACGCGTTTGTAGACGCCCATCTCCGAAACGGAATCGCGTTCCAAGTGCGGAGCATGCGGCGCAAGAAAGGCTGGACACAGGCCCAGCTCGCAGAAGCCGCCCGCACGAAGCCGACACAGATCGGCAGGGTTGAAGATCCAAGTTATGGCAGTCACACGGTTAAGACGCTGAGAGGTATCGCTAGCGCGCTCGATGTCGCCATCATGATTCGTTTCGTCCCGTATTCGGAGCTGCTCGCGTGGGACACGGGGCCGCGGATTCTAGCGCCGGAACCCTTCTGGCGAGAGTTGAGCGACGCAAAGCGTGAAGCTGAAAATCCGATGCCAAAAAACGTGTTCGATTTCATCCGACCGCATTCGGTGGTTACTCCGACGACTGGAAGGAAGCAGCGCCATGCACGGACAACAGGTCAAATGTACTTAATCGCCGAACCGTATGGTGCAAGTGAAACAGAAACGGAGGTCACACGTGCCCGATACGCGACTAGATGAACCAAAAGGAGAGGAAGTCGAAACCCCGCAGACACGATTCCCCTCCGTATACACGAACGCCACGAACATGGCGTTCGGCATATTCGATTTTCGCATCTTGTTTGCCGAACAGCGGTTAGTAGCGATCAATCAAGTCGTCACGAGGCCACTCCTAGAGGTCGTCATGTCACCTCAGCACATGAAAGAATTTGCCAAGCGAATGTCAGAAAAAGTCGCGGATTATGAACAGATGTTTGGGCCGATTCCGGTAGACCCCACCAGCGACACGGAGGGTGAGCAGCAAAACGAAGCAGAGACAAAGAATGAAGTGAGCCCCGGTAGCTCAGTGGGATAGAGCGGCGGATTACTAATCCGCTGGTCGCAGGTCCGAATCCTGCCCGGGGCGCCATACATTCTACCTCCGCCGTAGCTCGGGAGGGTTGTTACAATCTTCCTTTCGTGACCCCTCAAGCATTGACTTCTTGACCCATCAAGCATATATTGTCGCACATGAACAAGCTCTCATTCGGCAAGCGCACTCAGGTCGTGACGGCTCTCGTCGAGGGTTGCTCCATCGCCTCCACCTGCCGCATGACCGGCGTCGCGAAGATGACCGTCCTCAAGCTCCTCGTCGATGTCGGGACCGCCTGCGCCGATCTCCAGGACCGTTGGATGATGGACCTGACCTGCCAGCGCATCCAGGTCGATGAGATCTGGAGTTTCTGCGGGATGAAGGCGAAGAACGTCCCGGTCGAGCTGAATGGCACCTTCGGAGTCGGCGACGTGTGGACGTTCGTCGCGATCGATGCGGAAACGAAGCTGGTGCCGTGCTGGAAGGTCGGGCCGCGCAACTCCGCTACTACCGAGGCGTTCATCTTCGACCTCTCCCTCCGCCTGCGGGATCGCGTCCAGCTCACCTCTGACGGATTCGCGCCGTACCAGCTCGCGGTCGAGCTGGCGTTCCACCGGCAGGGCGTGGACTTCGCGATGCTCGTGAAGCACTACAACGAGGTAGCGCCGCAGGATCGCCGCCGCTACAGTCCGGCGCGGTTCGTCAGTGCCACGAAGACTCCGATCTTCGGCAAGCCCGATGAGAAGCTGATCTCGACCTCGTACGTTGAGCGGCAGAACTTGAACATCCGCATGTCGAATCGGCGCATGACCCGGCTCACGAACGCGTTTTCAAAGAAGGTCGAGAACCACAAGCATCATCTCGCGATCAACTTCGCGCATCACAACTTCGCGCGCATCCATCGTTCGCTCCGCACCACGCCAGCGGTGGCGGCCGGGCTCACCTCGACGGCGTGGTCGATTGCTGATCTCGTGAAGGTCGCGGACGAGTACGAGATCACGAACGGGTGGAAGCTGGCGAGTTAGACAGGAACGAGGATGAGCCCCTGTTACAACCGCTCCGGTCAAACTAGACCACCACCCACCGGCACGTTGCCGGTGGCGGAGAGAGTGGGATTCGAACCCACGGTACGCGGTTAACGTACACACGCTTTCCAAGCGTGCGCCTTAAGCCACTCGGCCATCTCTCCAGCAAGGACTCCAGAAACCAGCCCGGCCGAGACCGGGCTCACGAGGCGCAGCCGTTGCGCGGTGCGCCGGAATGGCGGAGAGGGGGGGATTCGAACCCCCGATACCCGTGAAGGTATAACGGTTTTCGAGACCGCCGCGTTCAACCACTCTGCCACCTCTCCGTATCCTGCGACCGCTTGCGTAACCCTTGAAAGAACTCCTGCAGAAGCCTTCGCGACTCCTCGGCTTCAACCCCACTGACGACATCGAGACGATGATTG
>DASWCI010000332.1:0-7930 GCA_036390195.1 Gemmatimonadaceae bacterium | reverse complement strand
TCGCGGCTTTTCAGTCATGATTTTGAAAAAGAGATTCTGAAGAGTTGGCGCGTCGAATGGTTTCATCTGCGCGAGGAGCTGATAGAGTACCCCACCCACCGCGAAGATGTCTGTCGCGGGAGTCGTTTTTCCCTCGGTGATCTGCTCGGGAGCCATATAGCTCGGCGTTCCCAAAAACGATCCCGTGCGAGTCATGCTCGAGGACGCGAGATGAGCAACGCCGAAGTCCATGATCTTCGCGCGCCCGTCCTCGCCGATGCGGATATTGGCGGGCTTGATGTCGCGATGGACGATGCCGCGTTTGTGTGCGAATGCCAGTCCGGTGAGAACGTCGATGATGATGTCGAGTCTTGCCTGCAGCGACATCGGCTCGCCCAGCTCGATGAGGCGCTCGAGATCGACTCCGTCAACGAATTCCATTGCGATGAAGAGGTGGCCATCCTGCTCACCGAGGTCGTAGATGCAGACAACGTTGGGGTGCTGGAGAGATGCAGCTGCCTGCGCCTCGTGCAGAAAGCGCTTGCGGAGGTCTTCCTGCCGGGCGATCGAATCGTTCATCACCTTGATCGCGACGGTGCGGCCGAGGACTGAGTCTTCGGCCTTGTAGACGACGCCCATCGCCCCCTCGCCTACGAGGTCGATGATACGGTACTTGCCAATGTCTGAGATTTTGGCGTCGGCCATGGAGAGGATGTGTTTTGCATCGGCCATCGCGCCGAAGGGGAGGAATATTCAGCCGCGCGACGATTCCGGCAATGAGATTGTAGTTCCAATTATCTGCAGGATCTCCGATCGTCGCGCAGTCTAAGCCATTGCTAATGCTGAGCTTGGAATAGTCACAATTTTTTCAGCCTAGCCGCTCCAAGACTGCAGACGAGCTTGATGTCAGTCTAACTGCTTGCCGCGCAGTTACTTAGGTTCTCTGGACGCGGTTGATTTCCCGCCTTCCAAAGGCTACATTTCGGCTACTTGCAGCGGAGGAATTTTTGTCCTCCCATCCCGCCTCCTGAACCAGTAGCAACCTTCCGATTTAATGACGGCTCCGATCAACAGAGAGCGCATCCTCCCGCGACTCATTCACGAAGAAATCAAAGAATCGTTCATCAATTATTCGATGAGCGTCATCGTCTCTCGCGCACTGCCTGATGTGCGCGATGGACTCAAGCCAGTTCACCGCCGCGTGCTGTACGCGATGAACGAGCTCGGACTCGTCCCGGGCCGGCCCTATAAGAAGTCAGCGACCGTGGTCGGTGACGTGCTCGGCAAGTATCACCCTCACGGTGACACTTCTGTCTACGACGCGCTCGTGCGCATGGTCCAGGACTTTTCGCTGCGCTACCCACTTGTCGATGGACAGGGGAACTTCGGCAGCGTCGATGGAGATCCGGCGGCGGCTTACCGCTATACGGAAGCGCGCCTCACCCGTGTCGCGATGGAGATGCTCGCCGACATCGACAAGAACACCGTCGATTTCGCGCCCAACTTCGACGATAGATTGCAGGAGCCGAAAGTTCTTCCTTCTGCGATCCCCAATCTCGTCGTCAACGGATCGTCGGGCATCGCCGTCGGCATGGCGACCAACATTCCGCCGCACAATCTCCAGGAAGTCGTCGCCGCGCTCATCGCGCTGATCGACAACCCGGAGATGACACCCGGCGAGATCAGAAAGCTGGTAAAGGGTCCGGACTTCCCGACCGGCGGCTACATCTACGGCCGCGCGGGAATCAAGGATTATCAGGAGACTGGTCGCGGGCGCATCGTCATGCGCGCGCGCGCCGTCATCGAGGAAAAGGAATCGTCGAGCAAGTCGCAAATCGTTGTCACCGAGCTGCCGTATCAGGTGAACAAAGCGAAGCTGATCGTGGACATGGCGGAGCTGGTGAAGGAAGGGAAGCTAGAGGGCATCAGCGCGCTGCGCGACGAGTCCGACAAGGATGGAATGCGCGTCGTCATCGAGCTAAAGCGCGATGCGATTCCGCGTGTCGTGCTCAATCAGCTCTACAAGCACACGGTGATGCAGTCGACATTCGGCGTCATCATGCTGGCGCTCGTGCCCGATACGCACACGGGCCAGCTGGTGCCGAAGATCATGCCGCTCAAGGAAGTTCTTCAGCACTACGTTGGGCACAGGCACGAAGTCGTCATTCGACGGACGCAGTTCGAGCTCGACAAAGCACTCGAGCGCGAGCACATCCTCGAAGGACTGAAGATCGCCGTCGACAACATCGATGCGGTGATCAAGCTCATTCGCGCTGCGGCCGATACTCCAGCGGCCAGCACGCAGCTCCAGAAGAGATTCAAGCTCACCGAGCGTCAGGCCGAAGCGATCCTCAATATGCGCCTGGCAAAGCTCACTGGCCTCGAGATCGAAAAGCTGGAAGCCGAGCTGAAGGAAGTCCGCACCTTCATTACGGACATGAAGGACATTCTCGCTTCCAAGCCGCGCCGGCTGAAGATAATCCGCGACGAGCTCCAGGAAGTCGCCAACAAGTACGGTGACGAGCGTCGTTCTGAGATCACGAGCGACGAAGGTGAATTCACGATCGAGGATCTCATCGCCGAAGAGGACATGGTCATTACCATCTCCCACTCCGGCTACATCAAGCGCACTTCGGTCTCGACGTATCGCAAACAGCGGCGAGGCGGTCGCGGTCTCAGTGGCGCGTCACTCAAGGATGAGGACTTTATCGAGCGCCTCTTCATCGGCTCGACGCACGACTACATCCTGTGCTTCACCGATGATGGCCGGTGCTTCTGGCTCAAGGTTTACGAAGTCCCGCAGGCCGGGCGGGCCTCGAAGGGCAAGCCGATCGTCAATCTGATCAACGTCTCGCCCGAGACGCAGATCAAAGCGATGGTGCCGGTGCGCGAATTCTCGGACACGCAGTTCCTGCTCTTCTGCACTCGCAACGGAACGGTGAAGAAGACCGCGCTCTCGGAGTATTCGAACGTTCGCCAGACCGGCATCAAGGCGATCAAGATCGAGAAGGGCGACGAGCTGATCGATGTGCAAGTGACTAGTGGGTCCAACGATATCGTGTTGGCCACCCGCCACGGCTTATCTGTACGCTTTCACGAGCAGGACGTGCGCGAGATGGGACGCGACACTACAGGCGTCAAAGGCGTTGAGCTGCGCGAGGGCGATTCCGTAATCGGGATGGTCGTCGTCAAGCGCGATGCGACGCTGCTTGTCGTCACCGAGCGCGGACTCGGCAAGTGCTCCAACATCGCTGATTACCGGGTGCAGAAGCGCGGTGGAAAGGGGATCATCACGGTAAACAGAACGGAAAAAACAGGTGATGTCGTTGCGCTAATGGAGGTTCTGCCCGCGGATGAGATCATGATCATCACAAAACATGGAGTAATCATCCGTAGCTCGGTCTCTCAAGTGAGGGTAACTGGACGTATCGCGCAGGGGGTGAAACTCGTCAATCTCGACGAAGGGGATCTCGTCACTGCTGTCGCGCGCGTCGTGCCTGAGGATGAGGATGAAGGGGCGGAAATCGGCGTTCCCGCTCCGGACACTGAGCCGATCGAAGCCCTTACCGACGAATGAAGACAAAGCGTCCTGTCGTAAACCAGCAGCTCGAGGAGATTGAGAAGCTCCGCACGGCACTGCGTAAAGCAGAAGCCGAAGTGCAGCGCTTACTCGATGAAGCTGCTGCGCGCGGGGCGCTGGTAGACATTCTCCACGACGTCATGGGCTCGCTCTCCATGGGAGAGCTTTTCCACATGCTGGCGCGTCGTCTCGCGCGCGCTCTCAATCTCAGCCATTCGTCTGTAATCTTTGCGAAGTGCGGCGATCCGATGGGAACTGTCGCGTCGGCGCACGAGGACCCGCAGCTCGAGAATCTCCAGGTAGAGCTCGACAAATATCCGGAAATCGAAGCAGCGCTGGCGAGTGAGCAGCCCGTTCTGATTCCTGACATCTGGCATTCAGAGGCTTACAAGAGGCTGCGTGAAGTGTGGGAAAAAGACGGTAGCGTGATCTCCGTTCGGTCGATCATCGCGCTTCCGTTCCGACTCGATCTCGATCGTACGGGCGTGTTTCTGCTGCGCCGTACTGCGGAGAAGCCCCCGCTGACCGCCGCCGACGTCGACTTCGCCGAGACCGTAGTCAAGAGCGCCATGAACGCAATGCGTCGGGCGCACATGGTCGAGGTAACACAGGCTGACAATCTTCGCCTCGAGGCGCTCGCCCGCACCGATCCGCTCACGCAACTACTCAATCGTCGTGCGCTACTGACGCATCTTGCAACGGAAGTCGAGCGTACGCGACGCTACAACGCCCCGCTTAGCATCCTGATGATCGACGTCGACGAGTTCAAGGATGTGAACGACACCTTCGGGCATCTCGCCGGCGATCAAGTGCTGGTGGAAATCGCGCTGCTGCTCGCGCGCACGGCCCGCAGCGTCGATTCAGTCGCCCGCTACGGCGGCGACGAGTTCGTTATCGCGGTTCCCGAAACGGGTGAGGCTGGCGCGATTGCATTTGCCGAGAGACTCCGCGACAAGATCCAGGCGCACGAGTTCGACATCGGAAAGGGCGATCCGCTTCGACTCACGGTGAGCATCGGAGTCGCCGATTTCCCCGAGGCCAAGGTGGAGACGGCCGAAGATCTGCTGGAGTGCGCCGACCGCGCGCTCTACCGTGCCAAGGCCGGCGGACGTAATCTGGTGTGCGTCTAAAGCGGGAAGCGGGAAGCGGGAAGCGGGAAGCGGGAAGCGGTAGGGGCGAAAGCCGCTTAACTTTTTAGCTCGATCCTGGCGCTCTTGTCATGCTGGCGCTCTGTCCACGTTCGCCGCTCACGCAAATGCTCATTTCTCGCGTCTGGTTTCGTCCTTCCCGCTTCCCTCTTCCCGCTTCCCTCCTCCCGCTTTTCCTCGCGGGTTGCGTCGTCGATTCCTCCAACAAGCAAACGACTGCAGACACGACCGGTGCGGCGCCGGTAGTCACCGTTACGCCGGTCAATCGGGGCACGCACGGAATGACCGAGCGAGTGCTCTGGACTTTCTCGCCGGACAGAAAGGCGGTACTGGTCGTAGACGATCCCGTCGGTGTGGAGAATGAGCCGGTGCCGAATGGATTTTTCTTCGGCGACGAAACGCGCGGATTTCAGACGCAGATGGACAGCGTTTGGGATGTCGCACCATCGCCGGACTGGAAAACGATCGGATTCGGTCGCGCGTACCAGGTCGTGAGCGGTGGCGGAACCGGAACGGACTTGCTCATCGACGTATCGCGTCGCACGTCGATCGACACGGCGACTTTACGGGCGGCCTCGTTTGCTTCGAGCGGAATGTCGATGACTCGTGCGATTGCGCAGCCCGGTGTCATTCGCATGCCGAACAACCCACGCGCGCAAGCCTCGGTCGACAGTTCAGCGCCGAGATTATTCCCCGTCGCCCGTGGCTGGCGGGTACGCTGGACCACCGACGGTTCCATTCTCGCCCTCGGCAACAGTCCAGCGCGTGCGGAGGACAATGAGGGGAGCCAGACGTGGGCTGCGCTCGATCCGTTGACAGGGCAGCTGCACGGAACTCTGCCATCGAACGCGAGTCTCGTCGAGACCAAGTTCACATCGGGTCCGACTCTGGATCGGTCGTTGACGATCGACATGAGCAAGGCGCCGCCGATCGAGATCAAGCGCGGGAATCAGACTTTCAATATTCAGAGCGAGCGAGGCGTAATTACGCTCGTTGAGACGACACCAAGTGCCGCGAGCAAAGCAGCGCCGCGAGTTGTCGGAGCCGGTCTTGCTTTGGCTGCTACTGCAGGCGGACGCTATATCGTCGCGCTGGCGCCGCGAAGTCGGCCCGACCCAAATGAAATGGCGGTCGAGCCTGTCGTTTATACAGTCACTTGGTAACTGCCCGCAGGAGTTACCGCCCGATTCGCCCCAACTCCACCAGCAGGCAATGATCCTGGACGACGTCGATCCCCGCTCGCGCAATTTTTTCGGCGGCGGCATCGTTTCGAATGCCGAGCTGAAACCAAACTGACTTCGGCTTCTTGGCGATGATGTCCTCGACGTGCGGCGGGATGTCGTTGGGCCGCCGGAAAACGTTCACCATGTCGATGTCGCCCGGAATGTCGACGAGCCTTCGGTAGACTTTCTTGCCCATCATCTCCGTCAGCTCCCTGTAGTAAACCGGCACTGGAACGATTTCGTATCCAGCTCGCTCAGCGTACTCAGGGACGTAGTTCGCCGGCTGCGACGGATCTGGTTTGATCCCAAGCACTGCGATGCGATGTGTGTTCTCGAGCAGCTGTTTTATTTGTGACGGCGATTCGATCAGGTGGTCGCGCCAGTTAGCCCCATCAGTTTGTGGCTTCATGCTCTCTTCGAGTTGCGTAGTCATATCTCACTCAACTATCAAGCGAATGGTAAAGACGGCGCAACGTGGATGCGCGCGTCTCGCGGGGTAACGGCAAGCATAGTACGCTCATAAATTGCAAGAGCGAGTCCAGCTCAAAATCCTGGAGATCCTCACTTAATGCGAATGTTAGTGCTTGGCGCAGGCCTGCAGGGCTCCGCGTGCGCGTATGATTTGCTGCGGAACCAGGAAGTGGAGGAAGTTCGCCTCGCCGATTTGCACACCGGCCATCTGCCGCACTTCCTCGCGCCGTATTCCGGTTCGCGCCTGATTTTCACGACGCTCGACGTGCGCGACAAGGAGGCGGTTCTCGCGCTCATGCGTCAGAGCGACGCCGTGATGAGCGCGATCCCCTACTATTTCAATTACGAGCTCGCGGAGCTCGCTGTCGAAGCCGGCGTCCACTTCTCGGATCTTGGCGGCAATACCGAGATCGTCTTCAAGCAGAAGACCCTCGACGATGCTGCTCGAAAGAAAGGAATCACTATCATTCCCGATTGTGGTCTGGCACCGGGCATGGTCAATATCCTCGCCGAACACGCGATACGGCAGCTCGATACTGTCGAGACAGTCCGGATTTTCGTCGGCGGATTGCCGCAGGATCCGGTGCCGCCGCTCAACTATCAGATCGTGTACTCACTCGAGGGAGTTCTCGACTACTACACGACGCTCTCGTGGGTGCTACGCAAAGGGAAGCGCACGCGGGTAAAAGCGCTGTCCGAGATCGAAGCAGTGTACTTTGGCGGATCGCTTGGCGAGCTCGAGGGATTCCACACTGCGGGCGGTCTTTCGACGATGGCATTCCGTTACGAAGGGAAGATCCCAACGATGGAGTACAAGACTCTTCGGTACCCTGGTCACGCGCGAATCATGGAAGCAATTCGTGAGCTCGGTCTGCTCGAGTTGAAGCCGGTCGATGTAAAGGGAGTCAAAGTCGTTCCTCGCGATCTCGTAGTCGCGGCAATGGGTCCGCGTCTGACGAAGCCAAACGCGCAAGACCTCGTTGCGCTGCGCGTCTACGCCGAGGGCACGAAGGGCGGGAGGTCAAAGCGCATTGGATGGGAGATGGTCGACTACTACGATGAGGACAACGGAATCAGCGCGATGGAGCGCTCGACCGGTTACTCACTGTCGATCACCGGACAGATGCAGGCGCGAGATGAAATTGGAAAGGCCGGGGTGTTCACTCCCGATGAAGCGATTCCAGCTGAGAAATACATCGCCGAGCTCGCGAAGAGAGGCGTCATGATCAGGGAGATGAGGTAGCCGCAAACTGGAACTGCAACTGAACGGATGCGAGGCCTGGCAACTACAAACTCCAAGGTTGAAAACTGCAACTGAACGGGTGCGAGGTGTCAGTGGCATAGATGCCAGCCGCGAGTTCACTACGCCCTGACTTACCTCAGTGGCGTGATGGTTACTGCTTGTCTCATGAAAGGCGCCTGGTGAAGTCCCGACGTCGTGAACTCGAAACTGGGACCTTAGCTACTCACACCTCGCACCTGGTCTGTTGCAGTTTTTGTACTTCGGTTAGTGATCAGTGTTCTGCGAG
>DASWCI010000331.1:0-3173 GCA_036390195.1 Gemmatimonadaceae bacterium | reverse complement strand
CCGGTGGCAGGGATCACGTCTCGCGGTCGGCAGTTCTCGATGCCATCGACACAGGGATGGCAGCTCACTCTGCAATACAGCTCGAGCCGCCAACGCCCGCCGACTGGTCACGGTGTTGTCCTCGATCTTAATTTCGCGGAGTTGCAGTGCGCGCGACTGAAGCCGAACCCGATCGTTTACCAGCAATGCATCGATCAGGCGATCGCCCAGGCCAGTACTTCCCAGCCTATCGCGAGCGGAATCTCCGGCGCTCCCTTCATCCGGGTACCGTCCCGCGACAATCTGGAGTCCAGCATGAACTTCCACCTGACCCCGAAGTGGTCGGGCACCTGGACCACGAATTACGACTTTCAGGCAAAGAAATTCGGCAGTCACAACGTTACGCTGCAGCGGGAGCTTCACGACTGGCGGGCGATATTTGGCTTCACCCAGGCTTCCAACGGGAACTTCGCGTTCAACTTCTTCATTGCCCTCAATGCGGAGCCCGACCTAAAATTCAACTATGACAAGAGTACATACCGTCCGATAGCCCGCTGAGCTTGCCACAATTGCAGCGGTTGAACATCACGAACGGCGACAGCGCCGCCGGTACTCTGAGCGAGGCCGGGGTCGAAGGCAAGATCATCGCCTGGCGGGACGTGCTCCATGAAGGACCGGTCGACTCGTCGCTCTCCCTCGAGGAGCTGAGCAAGGAGCGCGCACGTTTCATCGCCGAGGAGGGATGGGATGACTTTGCGCATGTGAGCGGCGATTTCGAGGAGCGCGATCGCGTGATCCGCCACCTCGATTACTTCGACGAGGTTGTCCTCTGGTTCGAGGACGATCTCTACGACCAGCTGCAGCTGATTCAGCTACTCGATTTTTTTGCAAGCGGTGCCGGAGGCCGGAGAAGGGTGTCGGTAATCGTCGTTGACGGCTACATACCTCCGCTCTCGGCCGAAGAGCTGAAAAAACTCGACAAAACACGTCCGCTGGCGACTGCCGAACAGCTCGATCTGGCAAAGCGCTCATGGAAAGCGTTTGGCTCGCCCGATCCGACTTCGATCTCGCGCCTGCTCTCGGAAAACACTTCGGCACTCCAGTACCTCGCGCGCGCTCTCACGCGCCATCTGGAGGAATTCCCTTCCACAGTGAACGGGCTTTCCCGCTCGGAACGAGAGGCACTCTCCGTCATCGACGAAGGCCACGACACGCCTGTGCGCGCGTTCCTCGAAGTCGCCAAAAAGCAGGAGAGCATCTTCCTGGGCGACATCATCTTCTACTCATACCTCGAGAGGCTGAGCGGAAAAAAGGACGCGCTCGTGACGTGGAAGGACGGTAGCGCAGTGATTGCTCCTACGGTGAAGAGAGCGCGGAAGTTCGTCGAAGGCGAGCTGGCCGTCACGCCACTGGGGCGGGAGGTCCTCGCCGGCAAGAAAGACTGGCAACAAATAAACAGGAAGACACGCTGGCTTGGCGGAGTTGAGATCGCGCCTGGTGAGAATGGGTGGCGTTGGGATCCAACCGACCGTCAAATCGTCCGCACAAAAGCGGGCGAGCGCAAAATCGTCCGCGGAAAGGCCGCGCCAGCTAAAAGGAAGCTGCGCGCCGCGCCCCGGCGCCCTCGAAAAAGGAAATGAACGAAAAACTTCTCATCGATGGTGACACGCTCACCGTCGAGGAAGCCTACGCGGTCGCGGTCGACCGCCTTCGCGTAGATCTCGCTCCGAAAGCGCGAGAACGGATGCTGCGCACCCGTGCCGTGGTTGACGATATAGTCAGTCGAAATTCAGTCGTATACGGCGTCACAACCGGATTCGGAAAACTTTCCGAGGTTGCGATACCGCCCGAGAAACTGGCTGCCTTGCAGGTGAATCTGGTACGTAGCCATGCCGCGGGGGTCGGTGACCGACTGCCGGAGCGCGAAGCGCGCGCGATGATGCTCCTCCGGGCCAATGTCATTGCCAAGGGTTACTCCGGCGCTCGCCCTCAGCTCGTCGATCTGATTCTCCAGATGCTCAACGCGGATGTCTATCCGCCAATTCCTGAGCAGGGGAGTGTCGGCGCGAGCGGGGATCTCGCGCCTCTCGCGCATTTGGGGCTCGCCCTCATCGGTGAAGGAACGCTGATCAAGGGAGATCGCGAATGTCCGGCCGCAACGATGCTGGGAGAGATCGGTGCCAACCCTGTCGTCCTCGCACCCAAGGAAGGAATCACACTGATTAATGGGACGCAGGCGCACACTGCTGTCGCGCTCATTGCGCTTGTTCATGCGCGCGCGCTCTGGCGCACCGCTCACGTTGCCGGTGCGATGTCGCTCGAGGCACTGCTCGGCACGCCTGTCGCGTTCGACGAGAGAATCCACGACGCTCGCGGACAGAAGGGGCAATCACGCTCAGCCGCACTCCTTCGCGATCTGCTCGCCGACAGTGAGCTGCGCGAGTCGCATCGACACGGGGACCCGCGCATACAGGACCCCTACGCGCTCCGCTGCATGCCGCAAGTACACGGACCGGTTCTCGACGCGCTCGACTGGATAGACGACGCGGTCTCCAGAGAGCTGAACGCCGCAACCGATAACCCGCTGGTATTCGAGAATGGCGAGACGCTGAGTGGCGGAAATTTTCATGGACTCACGGTCGCCATGGCGCTCGACTTTCTTGCGATCGTGTTGACGCACATGGCCACGATGGCGGAGCGCAGAATAGACAGGTTGGTTCACCCTGACCTCAATCAGGGACTTCCTCCATTTCTTTCTCCCGACGCTGGCGTGAACTCGGGTTTCATGCTGGCGCAGGTAACAGCGGCCGCTCTGGCGAGCGAGTGCAAGGTCCTTTCGCACCCAGCAAGCGTGGACACGATTCCCACCGATGGCAGCAAGGAAGATGTCGTCCCCATGGCAATGGGCGCCGCGTGGAAGGCGCGGCGCGTTCTTCGCAATCTGGAAAACATTCTCGCGATCGAGCTGATGTGCGGCGCGCAAGGCATCGATTTGCGGGCCCCGCTACGTCCGGGCCGTGGCGTGCGGACAGCGCATGAACGCGTGCGTGACATAGTGCCCAGACTCGACACCGACCGTGTGCTCAGCGCCGACATCTCGGCGCTCATGACAGCGGTGTCGGAGTTTCGGTTCGCCGATATTGGAAGTGTGACATGACGGATATCAGAGTGCGATTCGACCCCGAAGCTTTCGA
>DASWCI010000330.1:0-24695 GCA_036390195.1 Gemmatimonadaceae bacterium | reverse complement strand
AGGGGCAAGAACAGAACCCTGCGCGAAGAGCAGCAGGCCTCCGATAGCGACGAGCACCACGAGCATTGGCAGCATCCAAAACTTCTTGCGCTCCCGCATGAATGCCCACAACTCGCGAGCTATGTACATCTGACTCATAGTCCGACCTCCAGGATTAGTTAATGCAATGGGCGCAATCAGAATTGACGCCACATACTGCGCGACCGGGGGCTCCCCCGGATTACCCAAAAACTGTTGCCGCTGTCCCGTGCGACAAGAGGGTTTCCGCCGAAAGTCCGGCGCAGGAAAGCCATCGGTGTGATCATGAGAAAGTACATTACAGCGAGAATGACCGGCGTCGTGATACGCGATAACACCACAGCAATAGCCATCCACCCGCGATAAAACGGTCCAAGCCGGCCGGGCATTAGGAGCCCCGCAAGCAAAAGTATCGCGCCGAGGCCGCCCAGCACGGCGACGAACGCCAACGAACGATTTCGCAGCGCAGATACAAAAGCCACGGCGAGCAACACCGCGCCCACTGCAAGGCCGAAATGCCTTCCTTCTGCGGCAGTGAAAGGTTTTTTCTGGCTTGACCCGCTCATCTTCGTTCTCCAGTTCCGATTGAGGGTTGTGCCTCTGCAAGGTGATCCTTCCAGAGGTGCAGCAGCTCCGGCGCAGCAGCGGCAGCTGCGATGTGGTGACCGCTGGCGTTCGGATGTCCGTCAAGCGATCCGACTGTGATCGACGAAGTTGGATAACCATCAAATGCGTGTGCAATCGAGATCACCGGCAGTCCGACCGCCCTTCCGGCTGTCACGAACCGCTCATAACGCCGGAGCGTCGCGGTATCCACCGAAGTTGCGATCTCGATGGGGACGATCGCAGTTGCGGCGCCGGCGCTTTCGCCGATCGCGACGAAGCGGGCTAGATCCGCAAGATGCCGCGCCACGAGAGCACTGTCGTCGTAGACCCTGAATGGGGACAGAACCTGCGCCGAGCGCCGCAGCGCCAGAGCGTGCACGCGGGCGTACATCTCCTGGAAAAGGTACGAGTTTGTGAACAGCAACCTGACCGGATTCAGACGTCCCGCGATTCCCTTCGGTGCCTCGGCGAGCATGGGTCGGGGTGTGATGCCAACGAGATAGTCCATGTCGTTGAAGACGTACACCAGCACGACCAAGTCCGGCCGATACCGGAGCCCGCGTCGCAGGAAGTCAAATTCGTCCAGAGTGTGCTTATCTGGCTCACTGACATTTATCGATTCCCACGCTGAACCGTCGGCGGCCAGGCGCACCGCGAGCTGCTCCCCGAAGCGGTCTTCGATTCTCGGGACGCCCCAGCCGAACGCATAGGAATCACCTACGACGAGCAGCCGCCGCCGGCCCGGCACCGGTTGCGCCACATGCTCGACATCGCGTTCTCCCTCATGATTCCGCATGACGAACCGGCGTTGCCACACGCGGGCAGCGTATCCGAAGTGGGTCGATGCGGTGCCCAAGGTCCACACCCGCGAGCCGCCCTCGGCGAGCATCAGTGTAGCCGCCAGGCTCGCGCCGGAGAGCAGCATGTTCGCCCACACCTTGCGCTTGGCACTGAACATCCACGCCAGCAAGGCACCGGTCAGCAGGACCATGGCAATCCACTCGAGTATCGCAGAGTCCGTCCCAATCGAGCCAAAGAAATTGGCATCAAGCAAACGTCCACCCTGCTGCTGGTCGTCGATGGCAGCAATCAGGTAGGCAATGCCCCATACGCCGATCCCGGTATCGAAAAGCACTCGTGCTGCTGTCACTCGACGCGGTAGCCGCGACGCCCGCCAGCCCAGGACGGCCGAGGTAATCGCGACTAGTGTGACAACGACAAGGGCCCCGAAAAAAACCAGCGACCACCGCCCGACGACCGGCCGACTGTTGACAGACCTGTACATCGCCATGCCCGCGGCGAGACCAAAAAGTCCGATGGTACGGCCAAGGCGGGCGTCGAAAGCTTGGGACAGCAGAGTCGGGCGCATTCAGTTGGGTTTCCCTGCTAGTCGAGCTGAAATTCTTTCTGCCAATTCCCGATGTCGCTGAACACCCCTTGACTCTCTTTCGCGAGCAAAAACTGCCCGAGCACGAGATAGTCAATGTGCGTACGCATGAAGCAGCGGTACGCATCCTCTGGCGAACACACGATCGGCTCGCCGCGCACGTTAAATGACGTGTTGACGAGAACCGCACACCCGGTCTGGCGGTCGAACTCCTGCAGCAGGCTATGGTACGTCGGGTTGTGATCCCCATCGACCGTTTGGATGCGCGCTGAATAGTCGATGTGAGTGACCGCCGGAATGTCAGAGCGCAAAACGTTCAGTTGATCGATGCCCCAGAGCTGCCGCTGCTCCGCGGTCATCGGGATCTGCCGCTCCTCCTTAACCGGTGCGACGAGCAGCATGTACGGCGATTCTGTATCGAGATCGAAGTAGGCGTTGACCTTCTCACGGAGGACGGACGGCGCGAATGGTCGGAAGCCCTCGCGAAACTTGATCTTGATGTTCATGTCGGCCTGCATCCGTGGTGAACGGGGATCGCCGAGAATGCTGCGCGCGCCGAGAGCGCGCGGTCCGAACTCCATACGACCATCGAACCATCCGACGATCTTGCCAAGCGCGAGAAGCTCGGCGACGTGTTCGATGAGGTCCGACGTCGGCATGTAGGTGTACCGAGCACCCTGTGCTTCGAGAAAGGCTTGAATTTGCTCGGTCGTGTACTCGGGTCCGAGATACGCGCCTTTCATCGAATCCTTGCCGGACACCACATGGCGCTGCTGCTCGAGCTCGCGATGCCATATCAACTGCGCTACACCGAGCGCCCCTCCCGCGTCGCCAGATGCGGGCTGAATCCAAAGTCGGTGGAACGGTCCCTCCCGGAGCAAGCGGCCGTTGCCGACGCAATTGAGTGCGACCCCGCCAGCAAGGCACAAGTTCTTGGTTTCGGTCAATTCGTACGCCGTCCGCGCCATGCGCAGCATGACCTCCTCGCATACCGCCTGCACGGACGCCGCGAGATCCATCTCTTTCTGAGTGAGGTTTGTTTCGGGAACGCGCGGCGGACCGCCTAAGAGGTCGTCGAAGGCTTCGCTCGTCATCGTCAGCCCGCCTAAATAATTGAAGTACTTCTGATTCAGGCGGAATGAACCGTCTTCCCGTAGGTCCATCAGCTCGCGGTAGATCAGGTCCACATACTTCGGGTTGCCGTACGGCGCGAGACCCATGACCTTGTATTCTCCCGAGTTCACCTTGAAGCCGGTGTAGTACGTGAACGCGGAGTACAGCAGCCCCAGCGAGTCCGGCCAATGCAACTCGCGCAACAACTTGATGTCCCGTCCGTTACCGACTCCGATGGAGGCGGTCGCCCATTCGCCGACGCCGTCGATCGTGAGAACGGCCGCCTCCTCGAAGGGCGAGGGGAAAAAAGCGCTCGCGGCGTGCGACTCGTGATGCTCAGCGTAGAGGAGTGGGCCAGCGTAATCGCCGAGTGCTTCGCGCAGCTCGCGCTCCTGATAGAGCTTTTCCTTGATCCACAGCGGACCGGCTGCAAAGAAGCTGCTGAAGCCGCGCGGGGCGATGCCTAGATAAGTGTCGAGAATGCGCTCGAACTTGAGCAGCGGCTTGTCATAGAAGACGACGTACTGTACGTCTGCCATCGTGATCCCGCCGGCGCTCAGACAGTATTCGATCGCGCGCGAAGGAAAGGACGCATCCCCTTTTTTCCGTGTGAAACGCTCTTCCTGGGCCGCGGCAATGATCTCACCATCACGCAGCAGGCAAGCGGCGCTGTCGTGAAAAAAAGCGGAAATGCCGAGCACATGTGTCGGACCGCGAAGCAGCAACTAGTCTCCCGAATCGGCGAACTAGACGGTCCGGGGCAAGTTCCGGGCGGTGCGATCGGGGCAACTACTAATGAGTTAGGGGGCCGGGAGCGCCAGCGGGGGTGGGTATTGTGGCAGTGGCGCCACAGCGAATGCTGGACGGGTTCTGCAGTCAGCCCGAGGACGCACCCCCGTGCGAACCTCCGGGCACGCCGATTTCCGTCATCTTCCGCAAATCGAGCACGTCGTCGATCTCCTTCGCCGGAAGAACCTTCTCACGCTTTACCAGATCGCGGATCAGTAGATTCTCTTTGACCGACTGCTTGCTGAGCTCTGCCGCGCGCGCGTAGCCGATCTGCGGTGCCAGCGCCGTGGCCAACGCGGCCGATCGCTCGAGCCAGTACTGGCATTGCTCCTCGTTCGCCTCGATGCCCTTCACAGTTTTTTCGGCGAACACTGTCGCCGCATTTCGCAAGATCATCATCGAGAGCAGAACGTTGTGAGCGATCACCGGCATCATGACATTCAGTTCGAGCTGCCCATGCTCGGCAGCGATGCCGACGCAAGTATCGTTGCCGAAGACCTGGAAGCAAACCTGATTCACCATCTCGGGAATCGAGGGATTCACTTTGCCCGGCATGATCGATGATCCCGGTTGGACTGCTGGAAGACGGATCTCGTCGAGTCCGGTGCGCGGACCGCTGGCGAGCAAACGCAGATCGCTCGCGATTTTGCTCAAATCGAGCGCGAGTACTTTGAGCTGTGAGCTGAACGCTGCTACGTCACCCATGCTTTGCATGAGCTGGATGCGATCCCTTCCCTCGCGCAATTCGACCTTTGCCGACTCGCGTAGATGCTTGACCATGAGCTTCGGATACTCGGGCTCAACATTCACTCCAGTGCCGACGGCGCTGCCTCCGATTCCGAGATCGCGCAGGTAGTCCGCTGCTTCGACGACACGCTTCAGACCGCGGCGTATCGATTCAGCATAGGCGTTTAATTCCTGGCCGAGCCGGATCGGCATCGCATCCTGGAGGTGAGTGCGTCCTGACTTCAATACGTTGTCGAACTCCTTGCCTTTCTTCTCGAAAGCTTTGGCAAGTCCTTCGAAAGCTTTTTCCAGCCCTCCAAGCTCTGTAAGACAGGCAAGGCGAATCGCAGTGGGAATCACATCATTCGTCGACTGTGCCATGTTGACGTGGTCGTTCGGGTGCACCGGCGAGTACGTACCGCGCTTTGCGCCCAGGATTTCGTTGGCGCGATTGGCCAGCACCTCGTTGATGTTCATGTTGTGCGAGGTACCAGCGCCCGCCTGATAGACGTCGACGACGAAGTGCTCGCGGTGCTTGCCTGCGAGAATTTCGTCCGCTGCTTTCACGATTGCGTCCGCAAGCTTCGCTTCGAGTCGTCCCGTTTGCTTGTGCGTCAGCGCCGCCGCTCGCTTGATCCGTATTGTGGCATCGACGAATGCCGGCAGTGGTCTCAGCGAGCTGATCGGAAAATTCTGAACTGCGCGCAGCGTCTGCACGCCGTAAAGCGCGTCGGCGGGGACCTCAAGCGTGCCCAGCGGATCCTTCTCGGTGCGAGTCTTTTCGCTCATAGTCGTGGCGAGTGAAGATCGAAGTTAGCGCCCCACAATGCGGGCGGTGCCGTTCAGAAACGGATTCGACAACCTCTCCTGCGCAATCGTCGTCTCCATGCCGTGGCCGGGATAGACCACCGTCTCCGGGGCGAGAGCGGATATTTTCTGAAGCGTCGCAGCCAGCTGTGGTGGATTCGAGAACGGGAGATCGGTTCTGCCGATCGATCCCGCGAACAGACAATCGCCAACCAACGCGATCCCGTTGCCGTGGATCACCACGTGACCGGGAGCGTGACCCGGCGCGTGCATCACCGTCATCTCGGCGCTTCCGATCTTGAGCTGTTGTCCATCGGCGAACTCCTTGTCTGGAGGCGGCGGCTCCTCGAACGGAACGCCATAAACCTCCGCCTGTCGGGAAGCCGCCTCGTACAATCGCCGGTCCAGCGGGTGCAGATAGATCGGCACATCCCATTTCCGTTTCACGGAAGCAACCGCTCCGACGTGATCCACGTGCGCGTGGGTGATCCAGATGGCCTGGAGCTGGGCTCCTGAACGATCAATTGTCTCGACCAGTCGATCTCCCTCACTTCCCGGATCGACGATTGCCGCGTGATTCGTACGATCATCCACCACCAGGTAGCAATTCTCCTGAAACGCTCCGACGGTGATGGTCTGAACGTTCAATCGGCGCCTCTGAGGATCCTGGACATCAGGTGTATCCTCCAGCGCTCACGTGCGAGCTTTCCAGCGCCTCACGAGTGGCTTCACCCGAGCCTTCGCGCTCCATCTCCTTGAAGCGCGTGATGTATTTGTCTGCCGCGATTGCCGCCGTTGTCGCGTCGCCCGATGCGGTGGTAACCTGCCGCGTGAGCTGTGCCCTCAAATCTCCGGCAACGAAAAGTCCGGGAATCGACGACATCATCGCGTTGTCAGTGAGCACATACCCCATGACATCGTGATCGAAGTGCCCCTCGATCACACCAGTGTTAGGTCGAAACCCGATGAAGATGAACAACCCGTTCGCTTCGAGGAATGTGCGCTTTTGCGTAACGAGGTTGTGGAGATGCAATCCCGTCATCCCCTGATCCCCGTCGCCGTCCACCTTCTCCACGATGGTGTCCCAGATCACTTCGATCTTCGGATTGTCGAACACATGCTTCTGGAGAATTTTCGACGCGCGAAATTCGTGGCGTCGATGGATCAGATACACCTTGCTGGCGTAGCGGGTGAGAAAGTCGGCTTCCTCACAGGCGGCGTCACCACCTCCGACAACGGCCACGATCTGCTGCTTGAAGAAGGCGGCATCGCAAATTGCGCAATACGACACTCCTTTCCCCGCGTACTCCAGCTCGCCCGGGATCCCGAGCTTGATTGGCGTCCCTCCGGCAGTCAGGATCACCGCTGGGGAGCGGAAGATGTCCCCCTTGTCGGTCTCGGTGTGGAAGTATCCATCTGCGATCTTTGTAACCGACGTGACGCTCGTCGTCTCAAAGAACTCAGCTCCGAACTGCTTGGCATGAGCGGCGAATTTCTCTGCCAGCTCGTAGCCGAGTATCTTCGGAAACCCGATCACGTCGTCGAGATACTCCGTATTGAGCAGCTCCCCACCCGGGAACCCGCGCTCGAGCACCGCCGTGCGCAGCATCGCTCGTCCGGTGTACAGTGCAGCGGTCATTCCCGCTGGACCTGCACCGACGATGACAACGTCGTAATTACGCACTTTCGACAAAGAAATCACCTGAAAGACGTGCTACCGGCGAACAAGTAGCACGTGGAAAAGAAGTAGCACGTGGAAAAGAAGTATCACGCGTGAAACAGTCAACGCGACGAAATATAACCGAGGTGACGAGACCCTTTGCGCCGTCAATAACGAACGTGACGGCCTCCGTCGACGATGATCGTCTCGCCTGTCACGTACTCGGCGCTCAGTAAGTACACGACTGCTTGCGCCACATCGTCGGGACTGCCGATTCTCCCAAGCGGCGTCGTCGAAATGAGTTTGCCGGCCTGGTCCTGGGTCGTACCTTCCGGCAGCAACACCGCACCCGGCGCAATCGCATTGACGCGGATTTTTGGTGCGAGCGCGTGCGCCAGGCCGCGCGTCATCTGCACGATGCCGGCTTTGGTGATCGAGTGCGGGATGTACCCTCTCCACGTCTCGAATGCCGCGAGATCGGCGATGTTGACGATGGCGCCACCCCGCTCTCGCATTACCCGGGCGGCTGCCTGACACAGGAAAAACGGCGCGCGCAGATTCAGTGCGAACATCGCGTCCCAGTCCTCGACGAGGACTTCTCCCACCGGCGTACGCAGTAGCACCGCTGCCGAGTTGACCAGAACGTCGAGCGATCCAAAAACCTTGGCCGTGTGCTCTACGAGTCTCGGTGCGGTCGCGGGGTCGGTCAGATCACCCGGGAGTGTCCGCGCTTCACTTCCAGCGGCCATGATCTCGTCGGCGGTCTGTCGCGCGCCCTTCTCCGAGCCCATGTAGTGGACGCCGACGCGCATGCCGGCTTGTCCCAACGCCAGCGCGATCGCCCGTCCAACGCGTGTCCCGGCGCCAGTGACCAATGCAACGCGTCCGTCTATTTCCACGTACTCCTCCGCCTTCCTCTCTTCATCGCGTGCTCGGCGCCGAGGTTACTGAAGCGCGTTTCTCATCCTGTCGCTCGAGCCACTCGATCGGAACGTTCATGATTCCGAGTCGTCGTGGTCCTTCCGACGCGCCGTGCCAGTCAGATCCACCGCTTGGCACCAATCCGAAGAAATCAGCCAGGGCCTGAAGACGCTTGATGTCATCCGCTGAGTGACTGGGGTGTCTTATTTCGAGACCATCCAATCCCGCGGCGACCAGCGGCTCGACCCTGTCGCGCCTGCCTCCTTCACCGGGATGCGCCCAAATGGCCAGTGCTCCCGCTTCGTGCGCTATTGCAATCGCATCTTCGATCGCAAGGCGCTCCTTCGCGACGAACGCACTTGCTCCTCCGCCCAGATATCTCATGAATGCATCGCGAAAGTCGTGCACTACGCCGCGCGCGATCAATGCACGAGCGACGTGCGGACGGCCGACCGCCCCGCCATTGGATTGCTGAAGAACTTCGTCCAGCGTGATGGGAATTCCAAGAACGTTGAGCTTGTCCACGATCTTCCGTGCGCGTGTGTAGCGCAGGGCGCGCAGCTCACCAAGGCGCTTTTCCAAGGCCTCGAGGTGCGTGAGGTGAAGCGCCAGGATATGGACTTCGTGCTCGTTGTAAAATGCACTAAGCTCCACTCCGGCAATCACTCGAATTCCGAGTCGCTCGCCGGCCTTGCGCGCTGCGTCGACTCCGCCAATCGTATCATGATCGGTGAGTGCAAGCGCCGAGAGACCGCAGCGCTGCGCAGCCTCGATTACCTGCTCGGGTGGAAGAATGCCATCGGATGCAGTTGAGTGGGTATGCAGGTCGACGTACGTCGGCCGGCCCGCATCCGCACTCACTGCTCGTAACCGGCCTCAGGCGATGTAAAGCTAGGCTGCGACTGCTCGAAGAGCTCTTTCAGGTGCGCATCGGACAGCTCGGCGAACGCCTGCTCGCGCGAGCGCGTGCCCTGCGGAGAATATCTCGTGACGCGCACCTCGCGATCTTTGCCATCTCCTCGCGAGAACATGAGCGCGTACTCGTCCTGGGTGTACTGGGTGATGTAACCGGACGGGTACACATCCCACTTCTGACCATTAACCTGGAGCGAGCGGGCGGGCATTTTTAAAGCTCGACCTCCTGATAGACGCGCGACGGATCCAGCGTCTTGTGGGGTGCGTTCGCGTGCGCGATGGTGAGCGTCTGCTCGTCGTCGGCTTCGGTGAATTCAACGAACGCGCCTGGAAGCGAGGTCTCCTCGAACACCCAAAAACGGCAATTCGCGGCAGCGTAGTGCGAGCGCAGCGCTTTCAGTCGCTTGGTATAATTCGCGCGCTCGGCAGTAGGAACTGTTGAGCGCTGTATGGTGAGAGCCTTGGGCATTTAGAGTCCGGTCTCCGGAAAGGATTCTATGGTTTTCTTGACGAAGGCGAGGAACTGGTCCGCGACCGCACCGTCGATCACGCGGTGATCGAAGGAGATTGAAAAATAAGCGCAGGTTCGAATCGCGATTGTGTCCTCGCCGTCAGCCCCAGTGAGAATCTTCGGGCGCTTCTCAATCGCGCCAACACCAAGGATTGCAACCTGCGGCTGGTTAATGATGGGAGTACCCATCAGGGAGCCGAAGACGCCAGGGTTGGTGATCGTAAACGTTCCCTCCTGAACTTCCTCAGGAGACAGCTTTTTCGATCTCGCGCGCGCTGCGAGATCGTTGAGAGCTCGCGTGATCCCGGAAAGCGAGAGATCATCGGCGTGCTTGATGACTGGAACTATTAGACCCCAGTCGAGCGCGACGGCGACACCGATGTTGATCTGCTTCCGGTAGATGATGCTTGTGCCGGCGACCGACGAGTTCATCACAGGAAATGCCTGCAGGCCTTGCGTCACGGCTCTGATGATGAAAGGCATGTAACTGAGCTTTTGGCCGGTGGCCGTCTCGAACTCGGCGCGCTTCGTCGCGCGGATTCGGGCGACGCGCGTGAAGTCGATCTCGATGAACGAGGTGACGTGGGCCGATGTGTGCCGCGACGCGACCATGTGATCGCTGATCAGCGCGCGCATTTTGGTCATCGGCTCGACGACATCGCCGGGCCACGGCTCAGGAAGAGGGAGCGCGTGCACACCAGGCAGACCACCGGGGCGGATTCCGGGAGCCACCGGAGCCTGCGCACCGGATTCGATAAAGCCGAGTATGTCGCGCTTGGTCACGCGACCAGCGACGCCCGACCCCTGAAGTGAGGCGATATTGACACCGTGTTCGGCAGCGATTTTCCGAACGAGCGGCGATGATTTCGTGCGAACGCGTTCCTCAAATGAGTTGCCGTTCCCGGAGTGCGACGTGGCAATTGCGGGTGCGGGCGGTTGCTGACGCACTGGGGTCGCCGCTGGTGTAGGTTCCCGTTGGGGGGCCGCCGGTGCCGATTTCGCCTCGGCCTTGATCTCCGCCTTCGGCGGAGAGCTCACATCGCCGCTACCCGCAGTCGGCTGCGCGCCCTTCTCGATTGCCGCACCCTTCTCCGTCTCGAGGCGAGCCACCACCGTTTGCACCTCGACTGTCTCGCCTTCCTTCACAAGTATCTCGGCGAGAACGCCAGCGGCCGGCGCCGGAATCTCAGCGTCGACTTTGTCCGTCGAGATTTCGAAAATCGGCTCGTCACGCTTCACCTCGTCGCCCACTTTCTTGAGCCACTTCGAGAGCGTGCCCTCGGCGATCGACTCACCCATCTGCGGCATGATGATGTCTACACGTGCCACTGGGTCTCCCGTGTTCGCGTTATTGGTCCGGCCTGCGTCGATTCAGGCGCCGCAATGCAAGAACAGGCAGCGTCAGCGCTCCAATAACCGCTCCGATACCAGCATACACCCACCAATTGCAGGCCGGTAGCCCCTCGGCAGGCTGACATCCCTGCATGCTTCCAACAAACTTTGCAACCAGTACGGCGATCATTCCCCCACTGAAAAAACCGGAGACCGTCGTGATGCATCCGACGCCAATGTTGCGCGCGATGATCTCGCCGCGATCCGGCTCCGGCGGCGCCATCAGTAGGCAGCAAGCTTCCTGAGCCCAACAACTATGTCCGAGGTCTGCGGAAGCACGTAATCCTCGAGCGGCGGAGAGTAAGGCAGCGGCACGTCAGCCGCCGTAACGCGCAGAATTGGGGCGTCGAGCCACTCGAACGCGTTCTCGTTTATGCGCGCCGTGATCTCGCCCGCGACGCCGCCGGTACGCGTATCCTCGTGAACGATGAGCACACGATTGGTCTTCTTCACGGTCGCGACGATCGCCTCATCATCCATTGGCAACAAGGTCCGCAGATCGAGCACCTCGACCTCCAGTCCGTCTTCCTTTTCTACCTGCTCCGCCGCTTCGAGTGCTTTCCACACGGTCGCCGCGTAGGTGATGATGGAAACGTCCTTGCCTTCTCTTGCAACCCGCGCCTTCCCGATCGGCGTGAGGTGCTCACCGGCTGGCAGGTTTTCTTTGATGCGACGGTAGAGATACTTGTGCTCGAAGTAGAGCACGCAATCCTCATCGCGAATCGCTGACTTCAGCAATCCTTTGGCGTCGCTCGCGGTCGCCGGATATACGATCTTCAGGCCGGGGGTGTGCAGGAAAGCCGCTTCTGGATTCTGCGAGTGAAACGGACCTCCCCTGACATACCCGCCACTGGGACCGCGCACCACCATCGGACACGGCAGCATCGCTCGATACCGGGCAGTCGCGACATAGTTCGTGAGCATGTCGTATCCAGTGGAGATGAAGTCAATGAATTGCATCTCGCACACTGGCCGCATTCCCATGTGTGCAGCGCCAGCCGCCGCTCCAACGATCGCCGCCTCCGAAATCGGCGTGTCGATCACCCGCTGCTCGCCGTACTTGGCCATCAATCCTTCGGTGACCTTGAACGCACCACCGTAGGCGCCAATGTCCTCGCCAAGGCAGAACACATTCTCGTCGCGCTCCATCTCCTCGAAGAGCGCTTCACGTATCGCCTCGAGATACGTGACCTCAGACATCGTGCGTCCCCCAGCTCGCTGGACGCTCGTGCACTTCCACCGCCGACTTGATCCCTTCCCTGAACCAGAGCGGAACAAGCACGGCCGGATTAGCATAGATCCCGACGAGCGCGTCGGTCGGATCCGGCATGGGCGAGGCTTCCGCCTCGTCTGTCGCCTGGTCGATCTCTTCCGTCACGCGGGCGTCGATTGCGGCAACCTCGGATTGATCGAAATCTTCGCTCAACAACCGCTTCACGTATCGATCGATCGGATCATTCTCGCTAGTCCAGCGATCGATTTCTCCGGCTGGCACGTACGACTGGTTGTCGTGCTCGGCGTGACCCTTACGCCTATACGTCACCAGCTCGATCAGCGTGACGCCCCCGCCTGAGCGCGCGCGATCGACCGCGCGCTTCGTCACTTCATACGCGGCGATCACGTCGTTGCCGTCTGCGCGCTCTCCGGCGATTCCATAGCCGATTGCCTTATCGACGAGCTGTTTGGCTGCGGTCTGTTTGATCAACGGAGTCGAATAGGCGTAGCCGTTGTTCTCGACGATCACCACCAGCGGACATTTCTGCACGGCCGCGAAGTTGATCCCTTCGTGGAAGGCACCTGTCGAAGTAGCGCCGTCGCCGACGTAAACCAGACCGACGCGATCCTGCTTCCTCATCTTGAACGAGAGCGTAACGCCTGCCATTACTGGAACCATATCGCCCAGGTGCGAGATCTGTCCGATGAATCCACGCACGAGATCGCCATAGTGGATGTTCAGCTCGCGACCGCGAGTCGGCGAATCGCCCTTCGCCATGTACTGCTTTATGATCTCGTTGGGCTTCGCGCCCTGCACCAGCATCGAGCCGAGATTCCGAATGAGCGGCGACAGCACATCGCCCTTCGAGCGATCCAGCGCGTAGGCACTTCCAACTGCGTCCGCCTCCTGTCCGAGAGAGCGGAAGAGTCCACCGATAACTTTTGTCTGTCGATAGAGATTGACCAACCGCTCTTCCAGAGAGCGCGTCAGCCGCATGTAGTAGTACAGCTCTAGCTTTTTCTCCCGCGAAAGGCCTGGCTCGGACTGCGCAGCTCGCTTGTTGAGATTCGCCGGCCTCGACGCGGCGGTACCGGACCGCGCCATCCTAGTATGCCGCTTCGATGCGGTGCCGCGGATCGTCCGCCTTGTGGAGCGCAACGAAAAACTTCTTCGCGTTTCGATCGAGCCGGCTCTCACCCATCTGATCAGTCGAGACTTCGACGAATGTGTAGTGGCCACCTTCCTTGCGCACGCTGAGCTGCAAAGTTCCGAGGTCGCCGGAAAAAGTGCGCGAGCGCGCGGTGTGACCGCTCCGTTCCATCCCGATCTCCGGAAAGAATTCGTCCGCGATCCTTAGGGCGGTCACCGGTGTCAGTTGTGTTCTAAAAAAATGACGCATCCGGAAATCAGGTACCCGGCTCACTGGCCGGATTGACCGCCTGAGTCCAGTCTACGCGCTCGAGCGGCAAGCGCGGATTCTTCTCTCGGCGGAACTGAATTGCTGCGGCCCAGTCGCCAGTGGTCGCGAAAAACAGCCTGCCCGAATAGGTCCCGACCTCTTTTTCCTTCTTCAAGCCATCGCTGGTGTTGGCGCGGTCAGCGCTCGTCGCGAAAATTCGGCCCTCGCCCGTCTCGATAGGCTGACCCGTCTTCTTGTCCTGCACCACGATTCGATAGACGATCGGCTCGAGGGCACGCGGAGGCATTGGATCCATCGTCACCCGAAAAGCATAGTTATCGGACCACAGTCGCAGCTCGAGCGCCTTGGGATTTGGACCACAGCTCGCAATCGCTGCGACGACAAGCGGAACCAACGCCAAACGGCGAAGCATCAGGCGTAGTACTCCAGGCCGAGGTGTGTGATCTGGTCTTCACCCATCAGATGTCGAAGCGTGTTTTTCAGCTTCGTCTGCTGAATGAAGAGGTCGTGCTCCGGCTGCAGTCCGGGCGCGGCCATCGGACTCTTGTAATAGAAGGATAGCCATTCCTGAATGCCCTTCATCCCCGCGCGCTGCGCGAAATCGGAGAACAGGGCGAGATCGAGCACGATCGGAGCAGCCAGAATGGAGTCGCGACACAGGAAGTTGATTTTGATCTGCATCGGATAATTCATCCAGCCAACGATGTCGATGTTGTCCCAGCCTTCCTTGTTATCGCCGCGCGGGGGGTAGTAGTTGATGCGAACGACGTGAGTGAAATCCTTGTACAAGTCCGGATACAGCTCCGGCTGCAAAATGGTGTGGAGCACGCTGAGCTTCGATTCCTCTTTGGTCTTGAACGACTGAGGATCGTCCAAAACCTCTCCGTCGCGATTGCCGAGGATGTTGGTAGAGTACCAGCCGGCGAGACCGAGCATGCGCGCCTTCAGCCCCGGCGCGACAATCGTCTTCATCCACGTCTGGCCCGTCTTGAAATCCTTTCCCGAGATAGGGACGCCGCGATCCTGCGCGAGGTTCAGCAGCGCTGGAGTATCGACACACAGATTGGGCGCGCCGTTGGCGAACGCAATGCCCTCCATGATCGCAGCGTACGCGTACAGCATTGAGGGCGCGATCGCGTCGTCGTTCTTTTCCATTGCTTTCTCGAACTGCTCGATCGTCGCGTGCTGCGGGCCGGGCTTGATGAAGATCTCCGTCGACGCGCACCAGACGATCACCATGCGATCGCACTTGTTGCGCGACTTGAAATCGCGCATGTCCTGGCGCAGTTGCTCCGCCAGATCGCGCTTCGTCTTTCCCTTCTTCACGTTCGTGCCGTGAATGCGGGTGACGTATTTGTTGTCGAATACCGCCGGCATCGGTTTGATGCCCTTCAGGAAATCGGCGATCGGCTCGATGTCGCGTTCCTCGAGCACGCCAGCCTTGCGAGCGGCTGTGAGGGCGTCGTCGGGAATGGGATCCCACGCGCCGAACACGATGTCGTCCAGTTTCGCCAGAGGAACAAATTCCTTGATGAGGGGCGCGCGTTTTTCGGTCCTCTTTCCGAGCCGGATTGTGGCCATCTGCGTCAGCGACCCGATCGGCTTCGAGTGTCCGCGCCGAATGCTCTCGACGCCTGCCATGAACGTCGTTGCGACCGCACCAAGCCCCGGTGTCAGGATGCCCAGTCGGCCGGTAGCCGGCGCTATCGATTTAGGAACATTACCAGAAGACGATCTGGCCAATTTCTTTCTCCGTTTTGATTATGATTGCGCTCGGCGCGTTGCCGGCATTCCCGCGGCTTTCGGCGCGGAGGTAGAAGTGGTGGGAGGGGGAGGAGCAGAGCTTGGTTCGGTGAATATTCGAATCGGCTTCGATTCCATGTGTCGCGTAGCGCGATGGACGAATGCGATCCGCTGCACCGCGGTGATCCATGCTGTCACCGTGAGCAGGACGATGATTCCCATCAGTACCCAGCCATTCCAGAATAGCCCGAACAGCGCCTGTGGGACCGACAAGAGTACAATCCGCTCGGGGCGCTGCATCACACCGACCTTCGCGTCGATGCCAAGCGCTTCGGCTCGAGCCCTCGTGTAGGAAACCAGGAACGTCCCAACAATGCCGAGGAGACACACCACCATCATGTAGATGTTGTGGTGGATCGGATTGGTCGCATAAAAGACGGTGAGGCCCGCCATCAGCGCGCCATCCGCTACTCGATCAAGCGTCGAGTCGTAGAACGCGCCGAACACTGTGCAACGCCCGGTTCGTCTCGCCACTTCGCCATCGATGACGTCGAAGAACGCCGTCACGGCCATGATCCAGCCGGCGGTCATGATGTGCCCCAAGGCATAGACGACGCCCGCGGCGACAGTCACTAGGGTTCCGGCCGTTGTGATCTTGTTAGGGCTGACATTGTTCCGCGCCAGAAGGCTGATGGCCGGCTCTATGACGCGGAGCGTTCCTTTTTTTACATAATCGGTGGGAGTTGGCATTCAGCAGGGGCCGGCGGTAAGCACGAGCTAGCCGACGTGCCGGTTCACCGGCTGGCGGCGCAGAAAAAAAGACCGCCGTGTAAAACACGACGGCCCCGTAAAATTAAGTCCGTCAACGATCTATTTCCACCTGCGAGCCAAATCCCCCACACATGTTCGTCACGGCAGGCGCCAGTCGTACATGCTGGAAAGCGTGACGTTGTTCTTGGTGTAGGTGCGAGTTCCATCGACGGTCACGGCGCGAAGATTCACCGTCGCACCCGCGGCAACGCCCGAAACCGGTATGTGCTCGACGCTGTTGGCTGCGACTTGTTTGAGGAAAATATCGTTGGCACCGCTCACCACATAAACGTTGACGGCCTGACTCAGATTGTTGGTGACGTGAAGCGCGACTTCAGCTGCGGGCTCGGGACCAGTGCGTACCTCCACTTGGCGGGGACCACATGCTGCGAGCGCCAGCATTGACAGCGAGACCATGAGAACGCGCATGCCGTGCCTCCGAATCCTTTTTGGATGAGAGATCGCTAGGCGTTGCAAGAGATATGCTTGCACTCGCTACTAGGCCACTGAGAGTCTGGAAGTGCAACAGAACGGGCGGGAGGCGTCAGTAAGTAGGCGCGAGGCGTCAGGTCAACACCGACGCAATTCTGGGCACAACCAACTGCTTGTGCCCTACGACTGGCAGGAACGTCCCGACGTCCTCACCTCTAACCTGGCGCCTGCGAAGCTGACGCCTCCCGCCCCTCGGTTTGCCCCGCAATTACCTATAGATCAAATATTGGCGTGTGGATTCTCTGAATGCGTATGCCGCTTTGTACTCTCTGTCGATGAGCACGTCCGGATCATCGCCCCGCAGCAGCGCTTCCCTGTCCGATGGTGAGCCAAACCGAAGATCGAAGTCGCGATTCCGCACCGTGAGTTGAGTGCCGGCGGTTTTCTTGATTGCCCACAACAGACTGGCACCTACGCGCGCCGCCTGCAATGCGCTACGGTTGATCACTACGATCCTTATCCCCGGAATGGTCTGGCCCGAATATTTGCCATCAGTGGCACCCTGCGGTGTAAAACTCTCGACGTAGAATCGCACACCCGGGATCTCGCGATCTCTCAGAATCGCAACTGTCGCAGCGGCGTTGAGCCATGGTGCACCCACTCGCTGGAATGCTTCCGAGGTTCCACGCCCGACCGACAGGTTGGTCGCCTCGAACGCCACCAGGCCTGGGTAAAGCATCGCACTGTGGAGCGATGGCATGTTCGGCGACGGCTTCACCCATGGTAGGCCCGTCAGATCAAACCAGACATCGCGCCTCCATCCCTGCGCCGGCACGACGTGCAGATCCGCGCGAATCTTCAGCACGTCGTTGAAGTACAGAGCAAGCTCACCCATCGTCATTCCGTGCCTTAGTGGCATCGGCCAGAGCGCGTACGCCTGCCCTGGTCTGCCCGGTGCCGGGTCCGCGGCATTGGCAAGCGAGCTGTCAAGGAGCGGACCCTCGATGATGTACCCGGTGATCGGATTCGGCCGGTCAAGCACGATCATCGGCTTGTGAAGCCGAGCGGCGGCACGCATCGAGTACACCATCGCGCCGACGTACGTCCACGTGCGCGTACCGATGTCCTGAAGGTCGAACACGAGCGCGTCGAGTCCGCGCAGAATGCTGTCTGGTGGCGCCATTGTTTGTTGACCATAGAGCGAGAACACTGGAAGTCCGCTCCGCTGATCCACTCCACTGGCGATATCCTGTCGATCTTCAGTACCGCGGAGCCCATGCTCGGGAGAAAAAAGCTGCACCAGGTTTACCGCGGCGTCGCGGGCTCGTTTGTCTCTGAGCAAGTCAATGTCAGAGGTTCCCCTTTCGTTGATGCCCGTCTGATTCGTCAGCAGCCCGATTCGCTTACCCCTGATCAGCTGCAGGCTGTCACTCAGTAAGACACTGATGCCTGGCCTGACTTTCGCTTCGGCGAGCTCGGAAGTGGGGTCGATCTGTTTGCTGACGACAACGCAGCCGCCGCAGATTGGAAGTAGCACTGCGAGCAGCCGATAGTATCGCATCATTGACGATTGTCCGGTAAGTTGGTCGTGTTGGTGGTACCAAATGATAATCTCTTGCGTCCCTGTACGTTGACCGGCGCGAGCGGGCAGTACTAACGCAAGCGTCTTGCCTTGCTACCCGAATCCACCACCTATGGCAATAACTCCGATCGATTGGGCGATTGTCGCCGCCTACTTCCTCCTCTCGGTGGGCATCGGCCTCTACTTCACTAAGCGTGGAGGCGAGAGTCTCAACGAATACTTCCTCTCCGGCAGACAGGTCACGTGGTGGCTCGCCGGAGCGTCAATGGTTGCGACGACTTTCGCAGCGGACACTCCACTCGTCGTGACTGGCCTGGTGTCGGCACATGGCGTCGCCGGCAACTGGCTATGGTGGAACATGCTGATGAGCGGAATGCTCACAGTGTTTTTTTTCGCGCGCCTTTGGCGCAGAGCCCACGTGATGACGGATGTCGAGTTCGCGGAGATCAGATACAGCGGTCGGCCGGCCGCTGTACTGCGCGGTTTCCGCGCACTTTATCTCGCGATACCGATCAACCTGATCATCCTCGGCTGGGTCACTAAGGCGATGATCAAGATTCTCACGATCTCTCTCGGTCTCCGCGATGTCAGCATCCTCGGGCAGACCGTGTCGGGCGAAGTCATCGCCGTCGGCATTTGCTTCGTGATTACCGTCGCCTATTCGGCCGGGGCCGGAATGTGGGCAGTGTTGTGGACGGACCTCGTTCAATTCGTGATCAAGATGACGGCCGTCATCATTCTGGCAGTGTTCGCCGTCCGAGCAGTCGGCGGTATGGATAAACTGAAGGATGGATTGACAGCGCACTTCGGGAGCGCCGACGCGGCGCTGTCGGTTCTTCCGGTTAAAATCACCGCTAACGGTGTCGAAGCTTATGCGTGGATGCCATTGCTCGCGCTGGCCGTGTTTCTCTCCGTCCAGTGGTGGGCGGCGTGGTACCCTGGTGCAGAGCCCGGCGGCGGCGGTTACGTGGCACAGCGAATCTTCTCCGCGAAAACAGAACGTGATGGCGTCCTCGCCACGCTTTTTTTCAACGTCGCACACTACGCCATAAGACCATGGCCGTGGATCATTACGGGGCTTTGCACCGTCCTGCTCTACCCAGCTGGAATCGGTCCGACACACGATCACGAAGCGGCATACGTGCAAGCTTTCGTCGATCTTCTGCCGACTCCGTGGCGCGGCTTCATGCTAGCCGGCTTTGCAGCCGCATACATGTCGACGGTCGGCACCCAACTCAACTGGGGCGCGTCTTACCTCGTCAACGATTTCTACAAGCGGTTTCTCAATAGGGATGCGAGCGAGCGGCATTACGTGACGATTTCGCGCTGGGCAACCGTCTTCCTGTTTCTCGCATCTGCGATTGTCACTCATTATCTCACCACGATCGAGGGGGCCTGGAAGTTCCTCCTCGCGCTCGGATCAGGCACAGGGCTGGTGCTGATTCTTCGCTGGTACTGGTGGCGCATCAACGCATGGAGCGAGATAAGCGCGATGATTTCATCTTTCGCCGTCTCGCTCGTCGCGATTTCGGTCATCAAGCCTCGCTTTGCCGCTGGTGACCTCCGCGGCGACGCGTGGGTAATGCTCGTTACCGTCGCAACCAGTACGATCGTCTGGTTAGTAGTGACCTTCGCGACGCAGCCTGAGCCCGATCGGATGCTCGAGTCTTTCTATCGGCGGGTGCGGCCCGGTGGACCCGGTTGGGCCGCTGTATCGGAGCGAGCTGGCTTCGGTCGCGAAAGCATTCCCGGCGGAGCACTGGCGTGGACGAACTGGATCGCGGGAATCGTCGCGGTGTATTCGTCGCTCTTTGGGATAGGAAAGCTGGTGCTGGGGAATCTGGTTGAGGGGCTGGTAATGCTGGCGATCGCGGCAGCCGCCTTCAGCTGGATAGCGCGATCGTTCCGCCAGGAGCCTGCAACACTACCCGGCGTAGGGGTCCCTGCCTAAATTCCATGTAGTACTGGAGGGTAAATGTCCGTTTCGTCACAGCCTGAAATTGAGCTCACCGTCACGCCCAATGCTGGCGTTGAGGTCAAGAAGTTTATGGACGCCGAAGGCGTTACCGCCGAGGAGGGCGGGCTTCGCGTTAGCGTGCAACCCGGCGGCTGCAGTGGCTTCAAGTACAGCCTGGTCATCGAGGATCGCGCTGCGGAGGACGACCTCGTCATCCCGCGCGAGGGCTTCAACGTCTTCGTGGATCCGTTCTCGGCGCAGTACCTGAACGGCGTCACGATCGATTACGTCACCTCGATGCAAGGCTCGGGGTTCACGTTCAAGAATCCCAATTCGACCGGCGGGTGCGGCTGCGGAAGCTCATTCTCTGCGTAAACTCTCTGCTGCTCAGCAGAACAAATCGAGGGCGGTGAAATGAAGACCAATTTCACCGCCCTCGATTTTCTTGTACTGGTTGCGTACCTGCTGGCGACTACAGCCCTCGGAATCTGGCTCGGCCGCAACCAGAAGGACTCAAAGGATTATTTCGTAGCCGGCCACCGTATTCCCTGGTGGGCGGTTCTTTTTTCGATCGTCGCAACCGAGACCAGTGCGCTGACGTTCATCAGCATCCCCGGTCTCGCCTACATGACCAACCTCGGCTTTCTGCAGATCGCCGTCGGCTACCTGCTCGGGCGAATCGTGGTCGCCTACACACTGTTGCCGCGCTACTACCAGGGCGACCTCGTTACTGCATATGCGCTCTTGGAGAAGCGATTCGGCGTCGGGACGCGCCGCTTTGCATCGATCGTGTTCATGGTCACGCGCGCCTTTGCCGACTCGGTTCGCGTGTTCGCCACCGCTATTCCGATCGCATTGATAATTGGGCCAGCGGTCCCGCAGCAGTATGTGATGCCCGTCGCCATCCTGGTCCTTGGCGCACTCACGCTGGTCTACACCTATTACGGCGGAATGCGCGCGGTCGTCTGGACCGATGTTCTACAGACGAGCGTCTACCTCCTCGGCGGATTCTCGGCAGTCTATCTGCTCGGAAAGGGCGTGAGCGGTGGCTGGAGCGCGATTCTTGGCCAGGCCCACGATGCGGGTAAGCTTCGCGTCCTCGACGTCTACTTCGGCTTTGACAAGCCGTACACGCTCTTCGCCGGATTGATCGGTGGCGCGTTTCTCTCCATGGCGTCGCACGGCGCAGATCAACTGATCGTGCAGCGCCTGCTCGCGGCGTCGAGCCTCAAAGAGTCGCGCAAGGCCCTTATCGGCAGCGGCGTCGCCGTAATTCTTCAATTCACGCTCTTCCTCATGATCGGAATCGGGCTGTACGCGTTTTACCAGGCACGCCCGTTCGCTGTCCCCGACTCGATATTCCCTACCTTCGTAGTCGATTCGATGCCCGCGGGACTGAGAGGACTGATTGTCGCGGCTGTGCTCGCCGCCACCATGAGTGCCCATTCGGGGGCCATGAATTCTCTCGCCGCCTCGACCACGCATGACATCTATCTGCCGCTCTCCGGTCGTCGCGAGGATGACCCGAGAACGCTCAAGATGGCAAAGATGTTTACACTCTTCTGGGGCACCGCGCTTCTCATCATCGCCCTGCTTTATAAGCAGCAAGGCACTCCGGTCGTTGTGATCGCGCTCTCCATCGCTTCTTTCACCTACGGGGCACTCCTCGGTGGATTCTTCCTCGGAATGTTGTGGCGACGGGCGATACAGCGAGACGCGATCACCGGCATGGCAGTCGGCATCATAGCGATGAGCTTCGTCGTGTTCGCGAAGCAGATGATGCCCATTTTTCCAGCGATCAAGGAAACTCTTACCACTCTTTCCCATATCGCTTTCCCGTGGTACGTGTTAATTGGCACCTCGTTCACGATCGGAGTGGGTATTCTTTCCTCCTATACCCACGCCGCTCCTACTGACGGAGACCGCTGGAAGTGACTGACATCGTCATTGGCGTGGACGGAGGCGGATCGAAGACGCGCGTCATCGTCGGCACTGGCGAAGGCGAAGCGCTTGCCACGGTCGATGGCCCAAAATCGGCGGTCTCTCCGGGACAGGCTGCGCGCTCGGCGGACGTGATCGCCGAGCTGGTCACCCAAGCGCTGTCGGAAATAGCGCAACCTGGCGCAGTGTTTCCGCGGGTTCTCTACTGTGGCGTGGCCGGCACAGGACGCGAGGAAGAGCGGCGCGCACTGCATTCAGCGCTGGACGCCAAGGAGCTGGCGGAAGAAGTCGTCATTGATTCCGACGGCTTGATCGCGATGTACGACGCATTCGAGGACCGGCCGGGAATTCTGCTCGTCGTCGGCACTGGATCTATAGCTTACGGCCGTAGTCCCGCCGGTGAGATCGTACGTTGCGGTGGCTGGGGTCCGACGTTCGGGGACGAAGGAAGCGGCGGCTGGATTGGACGACGCGCGCTGAGCATCGTCGCTGCTTCGAGCGATGGCCGAGAGCCGCCGACCGCGCTTCTCTTCCCGATTCTCGCCGCGACCCAATGCGAGGACGTACAGGATCTCATTCCGTGGGCGGCCGCGGCTGATGCCCGCACGTTCGCATCACTTGTACCGGTGGTTTTCACAACTGCTGCGGCGGGCGATCCGCGGGCTAATGCACTGATCACGCTGGCCGCCGAGGAGCTCGTGCTCCACATCCGCGCGCTGGCGCGTCAGCTATTCACCGACGAACGGGCCGCGGTCCCCGTCGCGTTCAGTGGTGGATTGATGGAACGAGGGTCACCACTCAGGAAGCGGCTGGAGCAGCGCCTGAAGTCGGCGGTGCCGGGGGCACAGATTCGATCGGAAGAAGTCCTTCCTGCGCGAGGAGCACTTCGGGCTGCGGCGCGGCGAATTCACCTTCCCACCTAGCCATTACAACTGTCGCCAGACAGTTGCCGATCAAGTTCGTGCTGGTGCGCGCCATGTCCATCAGCGCATCAACTCCCAGAACGATTCCGACGCCTTCCATGGGAAGGCCGAACGTCGCAATGGTGCCCGAGAGGATGACGAGTGAGGCTCGCGGAACCGCAGCGACGCCTTTGCTCGTGATCATAAGCGTCAGCATCATGATCAGCTGAGAAGACAGCGTCATCGGAACACCGGCAGCCTGCGCGATGAAAATGGATGCTACGGCCAGATAAACCGTCGATCCATCAAGATTGAACGAATAACCCGTCGGCATCACGAAGGCGACAATGCGCCGCGGCACTCCAATCGCTTCCATCGATTGCATGGCGAGTGGCAAGGCGGCCTCGGAGGAAGTAGTTGAGAACGCGATGAGAGCCGGCGACCGCACTGCGCGAATGAAGCGGCGTAACGGGACTTTGAACAACAAGGCAACCGGCAGCAAGACGACGAGAAAGAATACGATCAGCGCGCCGTAAAGAGTGAGAATGAGCTTGCCAAGACTGAACAGCACCCCGAGCCCGCTCTGACCGACTGCCACGGCGATCGCCGCTCCGATGCCGAATGGAGCGAAGCGCATGACGATCATGGTGAATTTGAACATCACGTCGGCGAGTCCTTCACACACCGCAAGGATTATTTCCTTCGATCGTCCCTGCACTTTGGTCAGCGCGACCGCGAAAAGCACTGCGAAAAACACGACCTGCAACACTTCATTGTTGGCAGCCGCCTCGAAGATGCTCTGCGGCACGAGGTGTTCGAGGAAGCTCGTTCCGGTCTGCGTTCTATGCGCCAGCTCCTGCCCTTGTGCCGCTGAACCGCCGAGAACGACGCCCTGCCCTGGCCGCACGAGATTCACCGCGAACAACCCAATGAAAAGCGCTAGTGTCGTGACGATCTCAAAGTAGATGATCGATTTGAGCGCGAGACGACCCACGCGCTTCATGTCGTCGCCGTGTCCCGCTATCCCAACCACGAGCGTACCAAAAATGAGCGGAACGATGATCGACTTGATCATCCTGAGAAAAACAGTCGAAAGCGGCGCGAGCTTGCGCGCGAAGTCCGGCGCGTACGTCCCGATGAGAACACCGACGACCATCGAGATGAGTATCCACGAGGTGAGAGGGATGCGTCGGAGATGCCGATAAACCATGACTATCGAATCATTGAAGTGGACTTTCGATCAAGCCGAAATCGGCGGCGGGGGCTCGATGGGAACGGGACCCGTTTGGCGCCTGAGTGTCGAGTGCCAGTACCCGTACAGAGCGTAAAGCAGGAGACCAAACGCCAACCACCACCCGAAGCGCACCCACGCCAAGTGCGGGAGGCCCCTCATCACGAAAACGCAGAGTGCGGCTCCAACCGGCGCAACGAAGTACACAAATGGTACTCTGAATGGACGCGGGCGTCCTGGATCGGTGTGCCGCAGCACCATTACCCCGATGCAAACCAGCGCGAACGCGAACAGTGTGCCGATGTTGGTCAAATCGTACGTCTCACCCGCGTCGCCAATCAGCGACCAGAGCGCGACGAAAACGCCGGTGAGAATGGTTGTGATGTACGGCGTCCGATACCTGCCGTGCACTTTGCTCGCCCAATGGGGGAGAAGACCGTCACGAGCCATCGCAAAAAAGATTCGCGGCTGACCGTACTGAAAGACGAGTAGGACAGCTGCCATCGAGAATACAGCACCCAGCGCGACGATTTTCGCAATGTTCGTCATTCCCGTCGCATTGAGCGCGTACGCAAGCGGATCAGCTGCTGTTCCGAGATTCTTCGATGGCACCATG
>DASWCI010000329.1:0-3581 GCA_036390195.1 Gemmatimonadaceae bacterium | reverse complement strand
CGGCCACGGAAAAATGAACGTCGCCGTGGTGATACCAATGGCGCGCGCGAGAGAGATCGGAGAGAGCAAAACCGAATTCCTCGAGCGGTGGATTGTGTCGAGACCGCACCTCGCGGAGCGATTCGCTGGAGCCGAACGAATTACGCCGGTTCGTGCGACGGGTCCGTTCGCGACGGCTTCACGTCGTGCCTGGTCACCCGGCGCGGCGCTCGTGGGCGACGCGGCCGACTTTTTCGATCCTTTCACCGGCGAAGGCATCTATGCGGCTCTTCGTGGCGGAGAGCTGCTCGCGCCGTACCTGATAGAAGCCCTGGAGAGAACGCCCGCAGACGAGGGCGAGCTCCTCTCCGGTTACGACGAAGCGCGCAAACGCGAGTTTGGCGGAAAGTGGAAGCTCGAGCGAATCGTCGGCATGGCCATCGCGTATCCATATTTCATGAACAATGCGGCGAAGCTTCTTTCGCAACGCAAGGACATGGCGGACCTCCTTGTGGGCGTGGCGGGAGATTTTATTCCTCCGAGCCTCGTGCTGAGTCCGCGATTCCTTTTCACTCTATTCATCTCTCCGGCATTCAGAACTTGAGCGTCAGCCCCGACGAGTTTCGCGCAGTACTCGGCAGGTTTCCTTCAGGTGTGACCGTGGTAACGACGAGAGGCGCGGACGGGTCCGATCAGGGGATGACCGTAAGCGCGTTCTCCTCTCTCAGCCTCGACCCGCCACTCGTGCTCATTTGCATCGAGCACAGTGCGTCGGTCCACGAAGCGCTGACTACCGCTCCCGGATTCGTCGTCAACATTCTCTCCGCCCGGCAAGAGCAGATTGCCCGCCGCTTTTCCATTGTCGACATCGAACGGTTCGAGGGAGTCGGCTTCGCCAGGTCGTCGATCGGGTACGCTATTCTCGACGACATCCTGGGTCTGATCGAGTGTCGGCGCGTCGCGCTGCACGACGGTGGAGATCACACGATTATCGTCGGTGAGGTGGAAGCGACCCGCATTGAGAACGGCACGCCGCTGCTCTACTACCGCGGCGGCTACGCCCAACTCGAGCACTAGAACTGTGCGAGACTTACTGACGCCCCTGCGAAGAAGAGGCATCGAGATTCTCGACTCGCCGGACGTCGATCCGGAGCTCGTCACCCGTTCGCTCGGCGATGTCGCGCGCGCCAACGCGCTATTCGGAGGAGTCAGCTCCGCCATCGAAGAGCTCAAGGATGCGCTCAAGGACGCGTCGCCGCACACGACATTGCTCGACGTCGGTACCGGCCTCGGCGACATTCCCTGCCGCGCCAGAGAGGTCGCGCGCCAGAAGGGAGTCGAGCTCACGACGATCGGCCTCGACTCGGCGGCGGAGCTCGCGGTGGTGAGTCGATCCTCGGTCGATTTTTCGGTCTGCGCCGACGCGCTGCATCTGCCGTTCGCGAACGACAGCATAGACATCGTCATGTGCTCGCAACTCCTGCATCATTTTGCTGGCAATGACGCGAAGCTGCTCCTTCGCGAGATGAATCGGGTCGCGCGCGTGCGCGTGATCGTGAGCGATATCAGGCGAAGCTGGATCGCGGCGGCGGGACTCTGGCTTGCTTCGTTTCCCCTTCGATTTCATGCCGTTAGCCGCCACGATGGCGTCGTCTCCGTGATGCGGGGTTTCACTCCTGAGGAACTGGTGGATACAGTGCACGAGGCAATCGCGCGGAGGCCGGTCGCCCATTGTCGCCGTGGCTTTCGGGTAACGACGAGTTGGGCGCCGGTGCATTGATGTCGGACGAGCTCGTACGCCCGCTTGATCTGGGGCCGATGCCGCTCGGACGTCCAATGGAAACTGTCGACGAGAGACTCGTGCGAGCGTCGGTCAATACGATGTTTGAGATAGCTAGCAGAGTTGAGAATTGGCCGGCACACCTCTCTCACTACAGGTACGTGCGATTTCGACAACGGCGCGCGGATGGAGGCGGACTGGTGGAGATGGCCGCCGCTCGCCCGTTTCCCATCATCGACACCTCGAGGTTGCCGCTGCGCTTCAATTGGCCAACGTGGTGGCTGTCAGAGATGTCGGTGAACAAGTCGGACCCGTCGATTCGCTTCCGGCACGTCGGGGGCGTAACGAAGGGTATGGACGTCGAGTGGAGCTTTACCCCCGCAGGGGGGCAGGGGCGGGGCGGCACGCACGTACGAATCCTGCACGTATGGGATGGACCGCACATCCCTGTCGTTGGAGTGTGGGCGGCAAAGTACGTGATCGGTCCCGTATTCGTGCACGGTATCGCGTCGCGCACTCTCGCGGGACTGGCAAGGGTAGCCGAGCGCCAGTGGCAGAGTCAAAGGTGATTTGAGGAGACAGGTGAAGAAACGCAGAGTCGTAATCACAGGTATCGGCCCGATCACTCCGATTGGCTTAACCCGCGATGTTTTTTGGTCGGGATTGCAGGGGCAGCGCTCCGCAGTTCGGTCGCTGACTCGTTTCGATCCTTCGCAGTTTCGCAGTCACAACGCGGCGGAGATCAACGACTTCGTTCCTACAGACCACCTCGACCAGAAACGGGCGAAAAGGCTCGACCGATTCGGCCAATTCTCCGTGGTGGGCGCACAGATGGCGCTCGCCGATGCGAATCTCGATTTATCGAGGGAAGACAAAGAGCGCGTCGGGGCGAACATGGGTACCGCGTTGGGTGGCGTCAGCTACGCGGAGAGTCAGCTGGCAGTGTATCTCCAGCATGGTATTCGCGCCGTCGATGCGACGCTGGCACTCACGGTTTTCGGAGGCGCAGCGAGCTGCAACATCGCGATCGAGCTCGGTGTCATGGGTCCGAACTCCACCAATGCCATGAGCTGCGCGTCGGGGACGATCGCCATTGGAGATGCATTCAGGCAGATACGCGACGGTTACGCGGATGTAATGATCGCCGGGGGAGCAGAAGCGCCGCTAGCGCCACTCTGCTTCGGAGCCTTCGCCCTCATTCGCGCGATGTCGACACGCAACGAAGAGCCAGAGTCCGCATCGCGTCCATTTGACAAGGATCGCGACGGATTCGTGATGGGTGAGGGGGCGGCGGTTGTCATTCTCGAGGAATACGAGCGCGCCAAAGCTCGTGGCGCCAGGATTTACGGCGAGATCGCCGGCTACGGGATCACTAACGACGCGCACCATATGACAGCTCCGCGTCCCGATGGGTCGCAGGCAGCGAGAGCGATGCGTCTCGCTCTCGAAGACGCCGATGTGAGCGCTGACGAGATCGGTTACGTAAACACTCACGGAAGCTCCACGCCGCTCAACGACACGACGGAGACGATGGCAATCAAGCAGGTGCTGGGTGATCGCGCCTACAGAGTTCCGATGAGCGGCACCAAGGGCTACTACGGTCACGCGCTCGGAGCATCGGGGGCAATCGAGACAGCGATTTGCGCACTGGCGCTCGAGCAGGAATGGCTCCCGCCGACCGTCAACCTTCAGGTTGCGGACAAAGCGTGCGATCTTAACTTTCTGCCGAAGACCGGGCGGAAGGAACGCGTGGAGCACCTGCTCACGAACTCTTTCGGCTTCGGCGGAATAAACGCCGCGCTGGTATTGCGCCGGGTGATCT
>DASWCI010000328.1:0-4668 GCA_036390195.1 Gemmatimonadaceae bacterium | reverse complement strand
CGTTACGGAGAAGCTCCTGCTCGACGGGATCGCGAGCTTTCAGAAGTCTTTCGACGAGTTGATCGCGGGTCTCGAGGCAAAAGTCGGCTCACTCGCACCTGGCGGGAAGTGACGGGCATCTACACTCCTCGCACGAAGATCGTTTGTACACTGGGCCCTTCGACCGCGACGGATGAGACGATTCGCGGGCTGATCGAGGCCGGAATGAATGTCGCGCGCGTGAATTTCTCTCACGGGACTCACGAGCAACACGCCGCGACAATTGCCATGGTTCGTGAGTTGGCTCAGGAGGCGAATAAGCCCATCGCCATCCTCGGCGATTTGCAGGGACCGCGCATCAGGATCGGTGACCTCTCGAAGTCTATCAATCTCAAGGTGGGCGAAGACGTCGTACTCGTCCACGAGGGTCAGGGGAAAAAAGGCGAGATCCCCGTCACCTACGATCAGTTGGCGAGCGACGTGCGCGTCGGCGATCGCATCCTCATCGACGACGGCCTGATCGAACTGGTCGCCCTCGAGGTAGGGAATGCCCGGGTAAAAGCGCGGGTGCTGAACGGCGGAGAGCTTAAGAGCCATAAAGGATTGAACCTGCCCGGCGTTCAGGTGTCCGCCCCGTCCATCACGGAAAAAGATGAGGCCGACATTCGGTTCGCAGTGGAACAGCAGGTCGATTATCTCGCGCTCAGCTTCGTCAGACGGGCGGAAGACATCGAATCGCTTCGCAACCTCATTCCGAAGTGGGTGCTAGTCGTAGCGAAAATCGAGAAGGATGTCGCACTGCACAACATCGAAGCGATCGTCCGAGCTTCCGATGCGGTGATGGTTGCACGCGGAGACCTTGGAGTCGAGCTGCCGTTCGAGGCCGTGCCTGGGGCGCAGAAGAGAATCATCCGACTCGCGAACAGGTACGGCCGTCCCGTCATCACCGCGACACAGATGCTGGAATCGATGATCGAGCATCCGCGGCCTACGCGCGCGGAAGCCAGCGACGTCGCCAACGCAATCATGGACGGCACCGATGCGGTGATGCTATCCGCCGAGACGGCCGCTGGCGCCTATCCACGACTCGCCGTGGAGGCGATGACTCGCATTATCAAGGAGATCGAGACGCATCCGCCGGTCGCGCCGTTTGCCGGAGCGGAACAGGCCGACGGCGTAGTCACCACCGAAGGTGCGATCGCCGCGGCGACCGTTGCCGCAGTGGGCATGCTGGGCGCGCCACTCATCGCGGTCTTCACCAAGAGCGGATTCTCGGCGCGCGTCGTGGCATCGAAGCGCCCCCCCGTTCCGATTCTGGCACTCACGGACGAGGCCAGGACTTATCGCCAGCTGGCACTCGTCTGGGGTGTGGTGCCCGAGCTCGTGCCGCACTGCACGGACTACGACGAGATGATGAAGCAGACCAAGACCGTCGTCGCTCACAGAGAGCTGGCATCGAACGGAGATCGGATCATCGTCACCGCCGGCGTTCCATTCGACATGCCCGGAACCACCAATCTGCTCAAGGTGGAGACGGTCTGAAGCTCACTTTCCTGGGAACAGGAACAAGCTTTGGCATCCCGCAGATCGGATGCGCATGCGCAGTGTGCAGGTCGACAGATCCGCGTGATAAACGCACACGAGTTGGCGCGCTGGTGGAGACCGACGGCGGAACGCGGATCCTGATTGATACTCCGCCGGAGCTACGACTCCAGCTGATCGGCGCCGGCGTGAGCAAGGTTGATGCAATTCTCTTCACGCACGATCACGCGGATCATGTTCAGGGTATTGACGACGTTCGCGCGCTTTCCGATCAGAACGATGTTCCGATCGACATGTATGGACCGCCCGACTCTATGGCGCGGCTTGCAAAGCGTTTCGCATACATCTTCGACGATTCGGTCCGCCCACTTCCGGGGACGAGCAAGCCCGAAGGCCGCGCACGTGCGGTTCCTCCCGGAAAGAGTTTTCGTGTCGGAGACGTGGAGATCATGCCGGTATCCGTGCCCCACGGTCCCATCTCCGTGTACGGCTATCGGATCGGCAAGCTCGGCTACATCACTGACGCGAAGGAGTTGCCGGAAGACGCGTTACGCGCGTTTCGCGGAGTCGATGTTCTCGTGCTCAACGCATTGTTCCGCACGCCCCATCCGACGCACCTCAGCGTCTCCGAGGCCGTTAGCGCTGCGCAACGGGTTGGTGCGAAGCAAACCTGGCTCACGCATCTAACACATCGCACCGGTCACGCGGAACTCGAGAAAGAGCTACCCCGCGGTATCGCTCCTGCGTTCGATGGCCTGACCGTTCGCATCGAATGAGATGCCGCTGAGACTCGACTACTCGAACATGATGATCTCCCCAGGGGGGATCGATCAGAAAACCTGGACGGCAGCCGGGAAGCAGTTTGCGGACGCAAAGCGCGGTTTCGATTCGCTGCGAACGTCCGGGGCCGTAGGCTTCGTGGATCTTCCCGATGATAGACGCCTGCTCGAGCAGGTCACCGGATTTTCCGCGGCCGCGCGCGGCAGTTACGACGACGTTGTCATCCTCGGAATCGGTGGGTCCGCTCTAGGGCCAATAGCCTTGCGCACAGCACTGCGGCCGAGTGGCTGGAACATGCTTGACGAGAAAGCGCGCGGAGGATTTCCGCGCCTTCACGTCCTCGACAACGTCGACCCGGAAACGATTGCAGCGTTGCTCGACCGGCTGAACCTCGCCCGCACTCTCTTCATCGTCACCTCGAAATCGGGAGGCACCGCCGAAACGATGGCGCAGTTCGTCATCGTACACGATCGAATCATGGCAGCGAGACTGGACGTGACGAAGCAGATGGTTTTCGTCACCGATCCGAAACAAGGCGCGCTGCGGCCGCTGGCCGAGCGGCTCAAGGTGCCGGCGCTCGACATTCCGCCGAGCGTGGGCGGCAGATTCAGCGTTTTGACTCCAGTCGGGACCCTTCCCGCCGCGCTCATCGGCATCGACGTGAAATCTCTTCTTGCCGGCGCGGGAGAGATGGCGAGGCGTTGCCAAAATCAGGAGCTCGGGACGAACCCCGCCGGCGTGTACGCTGTGCTTCAGTGGCTCGCCGATACGCAGCTGAAAAAATCGGTCGCCGTCTTCATGCCCTACTCGGATCCTCTGCGTGATTTCGCGGCTTGGTTCGTTCAGCTGTGGGCGGAGAGTCTGGGTAAGAAAAGAGCCGATGGCAGCTCAGTGGGGTCAACTCCAATCGCCGCCCTCGGGGCGACTGATCAACACGCTCAGGTACAGCTCTTCATGGAAGGTCCGGCAGACAAGACGGTGACTTTCGTTGCGGTGAAGGAGCGGCGCACGGACGTAGAAATTCCGGCAGCGTTCGCTGACGTGAGAGAGCTTGGTTACCTCGCCGGCCATACTCTCGCGGAGCTCATAGACATTGAGCAGCGGGCAACGGCGGGTGCCCTGGCGAGACGCGGACGGCCGAACCTGACGATCCACCTCGATCGCGTCGATGCGGCGCACGTAGGCGAGCTGATGATGTTTCTCGAGATCGCAACCGCGTACGCCGGACAGCTGTACGGGATCGACGCCTTCAATCAGCCCGGTGTAGAGCTCGGGAAGCAGTTCGCCTACGCGCTCCTGGGGCGGCCCGGCGCAGGCGCTGCAAAGAAGGAATGGGATTCGCTGCCGAAGAGCGATCCGCGCTGGAGCGTGTAGCAGCGTCAGCCTCCGTCAGCCCCTTGCGACCGCGCAACACCCCAACGACCTTGTGACTTATATGTTCGTAAATCCATTCAATAAAGCAGTCACCGTCCTCGACGGACGGGTTACCGTTCACGACGAGTCGGCCATCGCATCGCCCGCAATGGACAAGCTCGCGTACACCGCGGTATTTGGAGATCCTGACGATCGTGATGACGCGCGCTGGCTGATCTGGGAGATCGGTCAGTCTGTGGGCGTCCGACCATCGTCCATTCATGATCTTTATCTCGCGCGGGGTCGCGGCGAGACGGGTGGCTTCACGGTCCCCGCCATGAACATCCGCGGCATGGCTTACGACACCGGCCGCGCTCTCTTTCGCTCCGCGATCAAGCTCAAAGTCGGAGCGCTGATTCAGGAGATCGCTCGGTCGGAGATCGCGTACACCGACCAGCGCCCCGCGGAGTATGTAGCGGTAATGCTCGCGGCCGCACTGCGCGAGGGCTTTCGTGGGCCGATCTTCATTCAAGGGGATCACTTCCAGGTCAACGCCAAGAAATTCGCGGTTGATCCCGTAACCGAAGTAAGTGGTGTGAAGCAACTCGCCCGCGAAGCGATCGCGGCGGGATTTTACAATATCGATGTCGATACATCCACTCTCGTCGATCTCTCGAAACCGACGCTGAAGGAGCAGCAGCGCACGAATTACGAACAGGCGGTCGAGCTCGCGCTCACGGTCAGAGATCTGCAACCTGAGAGAGTCAACATCTCGATTGGTGGCGAGATCGGAGAAGTAGGCACTCAGAATTCCACCGTCCAAGAGCTTGTCACCTACATGGATGGCTTCAACGAGACGCTGGCGAAACGCTCGCCAGGTACGGAAGGACTGTCCAAGATCAGTGTGCAGTCGGGAACGACCCACGGTGGAGTCGTACTCGCCGACGGGAGCATTGCGGACGTCAAAATCGATTTTGATACGCTTGCGCGTCTCTCGAAGGTCGCCCGTGAGAA
>DASWCI010000327.1:0-3722 GCA_036390195.1 Gemmatimonadaceae bacterium | reverse complement strand
CGTTTTCGCGCGTCGCCGATGATCTTTCGAGCAAGTTGTCCGCGATCGAAGGTGAGATTTATCAGGTGAGGAATCAGTCGAGTCAGGACCCACTCAACTACCCGATCAAATTGAACAACAAGATTGCCGCACTGGCGGGTGTCGTTGGCGGCACTGATGCGAAGCCGACCAGCCAGTCCTACACTGTCTTCAACGAGCTTTCGTCACAGCTGGATCGACAGCTGTCAGCAATGCGCGGCGCGCTGCTTACGTTGCCGGCGATCAACGGCACCCTGAAAGCCGCCGGGCTCCCGCCAATAGTACCGAGCACGGAAGAGATCAAACCCTCTCCGCCACGCGGAACGCCGAGCGGTGGCGAGCAGGGGGAGGGGGACGAGAACTGATTTCCGTGCGTGCCAGGGTTGTGCTACTCGGAATCGGCGCGGTGACTGCGGCGCTGAGCGGAGCCTGTAGTAGTAGAGACGAACGCGCGACTACGCAGATTCGGGTTATCGACTCGACCTACACTCAGTCGTGGGAGCCAATGGAGGACACCGGAACCGTTTATCGGATCGAGGTGGTCTCTCCCCTCGGCGCCGACACAATCAGAAATGTCATTCCGCCCGCCCCGGTCGTAGTCGGCGACACTTTGGTCATCGGGCTGCTCCAGTTGTCGGAGGACTCGTCCACGCCCCAACGACAGATCTTTCGGCTCCGCCTCGGCCAACACCGCATCGAGACGAGCCCAATTCCCGACGATGTCTGGCCGTCGTATCAGGACATTCTCGTCTCACCGGACGGACGCTACCTAGCGTACGTCGGCGAGGACACGACGCCGGCGAATCCCGGCACGTATGCCATTGTGCGCGATCTCAAAACCGGACAGATCGCGGTCCGGGGTCCCGGCGGTGGTGGTTGCGATTGCGACGAGGACTACAATCATGCGCGCTGGTTTGCGCCCGACAGCTTCGAGATCGCCGTCGCACACAGCAGTAGCGGCGGCGGCTGGCAGCGGCTCTCCGGCAAGGCGTCCGCGGCCCGGGTGCACGTCGATACTCTGACCGACGAGCCGGACTGGCATTGAAGGATCCCAAGCGCGCTTTTCTTCGCCATGCGTTGGCGACTATCGCATATCGTGCCGCCAAGGTCGAGCGGAACGCGCCGCCCGGGTTTGGCAACTTTCAGCTAGGGAAGGCAGCGCGAACCCCGGTGGAGATCATGAGTCACATGGGCGATCTCTTCGACTGGGCCCTTAGCATGGCGAAGGGAAAAACCGAGTGGGTGCAATCCAAGCCGGGATCGTGGAGAAAAGAAGTGGATCGGTTCCATGCTTCTCTTCTTGCCCTCGATCGATACCTCTCGTCGGATGCGCCGCTCGGCACGACCCCAGAGGAGCTGTTTCAGGGACCGATATCCGACGCGCTAACGCATATCGGCCAGATCGCAATCATGCGCCGCCAGGACGACTCACCGGTGCGCTCGGAGGTTTACGCGAGAGCTGATATCGCGCCTGGTCGCGTTGGTGCGGAGCAACCGAAGAGTCCGTTCGAGTTCGACAGCCCGCCTGTCACCGGACCGTCTTAGATTTCGTAGAGATGCCTATGCAGTTACCAGCTCCCAAAGCCGCACCGGTTCCCTCGACTCCGGTTGTCGTCGTTCCTGGGGCTCAGGGCCCTCAAACGATCACGCTTACGATGCCGCGAACCGCGAGGGAGCTCGAGGCGGTCAAGTCGCGCCGCGACGAACTTTCTAGTCAGCTCAAGGCGGTTGACAGCCGGCGGACGAAACTGCTCACCGAACTCAGGCAAACCAACGATCCGACGGCTACCAAGGGACTCGAGGATCGTCTCGCGTTACTCGACTCAAGACAGCTGCAGCTGGAGTCGGATATTCAGCAGACGGGACAACAGCTGTCCAGCGCGGCCGCTGGCTTGATAGCCAGCACCTCGGACGCACCGGTGTTCAGTGGACTCGGGTCGAAGCAGGTCATGGCACTTTCTGTTCTCTCGATAATTTTCATTTTCTTTCCGCTCGCGACCGGAATCGGCCGGGCGATTTTCAAGCGATCGAGTCGGCCCGGCCCACCACCGGCTGTGTTCGCCGAGACCGCTCAGCGGCTGGAGCGCCTCGAAGCGTCGGTCGATGCGATCGCGATTGAGATCGAGCGAGTATCCGAGGGACAGCGCTTTGTTACCAAGCTTCTCTCGGAGCCCCAGCCGACACCCATGCTCGGCGCCGGCCAGCGTACTCCAGAGAAGGTTGGCGGGAGTTAAATCGCGGGAGGTCCTGCTTTCGCGTCGCCCTCGCTCAAAGTTTGCTGCCTGAGCGCGGCCGCGCCCATTAATCCGCCGAGTCCCATCGATTCGACTGCGGTGCTCGGCACCAGCATTAACGCGCCTTTCTCCTTGAGACCTTCGTAGAGGATATTCATCGCGCGCAGATGCAGGGCAGTGGGATTGTTCTGATACGACTTCGCCGCCTCGAAGAACAGGTTGGCGATCTCGACCTCCGCCTGTCCGAGAATGATGCGTGCGGATTTCTCGCGCGATGCCTGCGCTTCGCGGGACATGGCGTCCTGCAGTGAAGCAGGAATCACGATGTCGCGCATTTCCACTGACTGCACCGTGACTCCCCACGGGTTGGACCTCTGATCGATCAGCGCCTGCAGCTCGGCCTCGATTCTCTCGCGCCCACGCAGGAGCTCGGTGAGAGAGGTGCGTCCGATGATGTCACGAAGGCCCGTCTGCGCTGCCCAACTGACCGCCTGGGTGTAGTCCTGAACTTCCAGTGCAGCCTTCTCGGAATCGTGAACCATCCAGAACAGAACGGCATCGACGTTCACCGGGACGGTGTCCGAAGTAAGTGTCTCTTCGGCTGCGAAGCTCGTAGTTATTACGCGCTGATCAATGTAGATCGAGATCGTCTCGACGAACGGCGTAATCCAGAAGAGGCCAGGGCCGCGCAGCCCAGTGTATTTCCCGAGGCGGAGTACGACGGCTCGCTCCCACTGCTTTGCGATCTTCGGCGACTGGGAGAAGAAGATTCCGGCAATTACCCAGATGATGAGCCAGCCTGGATTCTGGGTGGCCGCGGTCATGAAGAATCCGATGACCATCGAGACGAGCAGGATGAAAACTGCGACGACGTTGGCACGACTCTGCGACCGTGAAGCCCGCGCGGCGCGGCGTGCTGCGAGAACTTCGTCCATGCCTGGCATTTATTTTTTCTCCTCGTGTCTGAGCTGACTGATTAGCTCAGGTAAAGTGAATCCCAACATCGCGGCATCACCAATGAATCGTCGGATCAGCTCGCGCAGCTCACGTTCACGGTGTGCTCGCGCCGCCTGTGGCGACGGAGAATCCCGAACGAAAGTGCCGACGCCGCGCCGAGTTTCCAGAATTCCATCGCGCTCCAGCTGGGCGTAGACCCTCGCCACCGTGTTGGCGTTGATGGTAAGGTCCACGGCGAGCTGCCTGACCGTCGGCAGCTGCGCCCCCTGGTCGAGCTCCCCGGTCGCGATCGCCGCCCGTATCGCTCTGTCGAGCTGGGCATAGATCGGAGTGGGGCTCCTGGAATCCACGACGAACACGGGCATTGTCTGCTTGTACTATCACATTAGGACAATACGGGGGCAAGGGGAGAATGGTTTCGCAGGCCACTGCAAACTCTAACCTGATAACTGCAACTGAACGGGTGCGAGGTGTGAGTAGGTAAGATGCGAGTTGCGAGTTCACGACGTCATG